>JAJXTX010000127.1 GCA_021783385.1 Pseudomonadota bacterium | reverse complement strand
CTCTACGGCATGCTTGCCGGTGGCGCGCAGGGAGTGGCCATGGGGCTGGCGCTGGGTGTGAGCGGTGGTGTCGCAGTGGGGTTTGCCTTGTACTTCGGCCTGTTGCGGATTCCGCTGCGGCATTTCTTCACGGCGACCAACGCCTTGCTGGTTCTGTTGGCGGCTGGGCTGGCAGCAGCCGCGGCCCGCTATCTGGTGCAAGCCGATCTGCTGCCGGCGCTGCATGGTCAGTTGTGGGACAGCTCCCGGGTGCTGTCGAATGGCTCGCTGCTCGGGCAGACGCTGCACATCCTGATCGGCTACGACGCCAACCCGTCCGGCATCATGCTGGTGTTCTATCTGGCCGTGGTGGCGCTGCTGGCTGTCGGCATGCGCCTGATCGACCGGGCGGCCAAACCGCCACCCACCCCCAGACCGGCGAGCGAAGCCGGCGCCTGATCCGCGAATTTCAATCCCATGGCCGGCGGTTTCTGCCGCAGGCCCCGCCGGAGGAATGTCTGCATGCTGCGTCTATCTCATCCCCGGGGCATCGCCCTGGTTGCCGGACTGTTGACTGCCCTGTCTGTGGCCGTCGCCCACGCCGGTCCGGCCAGAACCTTGTACACACCGATTGTGAGCTACCGCGAGTGGGAGCTGGAGCTGCGCGGCGGCTCGCAGGATTGGGCGCAGCGCGACAACGGCGAACAGGCGGCGGTGGCGGCGGTCGGTTACGGCATCGCCCCGCGCTGGTTCACCGAGGTGGCGGCAGAGTATTCGCGGGTGCCCGGCGAGGCGGCGCGCGTCGAGGAGATGGAATGGGAAAACGTCATCCAGCTCACCGAGCATGGTCGTCACTGGATGGACGCGGGTCTGTTTGCCGAATATGCCTACAACCGCCTGCAGCGTACCCACAAGCTCGTGCTGGGTCCGATGTTGCAGAAGGAACTGGGCCGCTCGCAGTTCAACCTCAACCTGCTGCTGGAGCGTCGGCTGGACAGGCCACGGCCGGGCGAGTCGCCACGCGTCACGCAGCTGTCGTACGCGCTGCAGTGGCGCTGGCACGGCGCCCGCCCGTGGCTGAGTCCCGGGTTGCAGGGGTTCGGCAGCCTCGGACGTGCCGGCCAGCTGCACTCGGAGAGGTTCAACCTGGGGCCGGCGCTGTTTGGTGAATCCGCGCTGGGCGACGGGCGCAAGCTGAAGTACAACGGCGCGCTGCTGGCGGGCCTGACCCGCGCCACCCCGGATGTCACCGTGCGCTTCGAGCTTGAGTATGAATTCTTCTGAGCAGCGGCCATCATCGCAGCGCTGCGGTGCTGCAATGGCTACATGCGGAACACGCCGAAGCGCTGCGGTTCAATCGGCGCATTGAGCGAGGCGGAGATCGCCAGCCCCAGCACGCGGCGGGTGTCGGCCGGGTCGATGATGCCGTCGTCCCACAGCCGCGCGCTGGCATAGTAGGGGTGGCCCTGACGCTCGTATTGCTCGCGGATCGGCGCCTTGAAGGCCTCCTCCTCGTCGGCGCTCCATGTTTTGCCGGCGGCCTCGATGCCATCGCGCTTCACCGTGGCCAGCACCGACGCCGCCTGTTCGCCGCCCATCACACTGATCCGCGCGTTCGGCCACATCCACAGGAATCTTGCCCCGTAAGCCCTGCCGCACATCGCGTAGTTGCCGGCGCCGAAGCTGCCGCCGATCACCACGGTGAACTTGGGCACGTGCGAGCAGGCGACAGCCGTGACCATCTTCGCCCCGTCCTTGGCGATGCCGGCCTGTTCGTACTTCTTGCCGACCATGAAGCCGGTGATGTTCTGCAGAAACACCAGCGGCACGTTGCGCTGGTTGCACAGCTCGACGAAGTGGGCGCCCTTCAGCGCGCTCTCGGCGAACAGGATGCCGTTGTTGGCGACGATGCCGACCGGGTAGCCGTGGATGTGCGCGAAGCCGCAGACCAGGGTCTTGCCGTAGCGCGCCTTGAACTCGTGGAACTCCGAGCCGTCGACGATGCGCGCGATCACCTCGCGGATGTCGAACGGCCGGCGTGTGTCCTGCGGGATCACGCCGTACAGCTCGTCGGCGGGATAGTTCGGCTCCTGCGGTGCGCGCAGCGCCAGTGGCATGGGTTTCGTGCGGTTGAGGTGGCCGACGATGTCGCGCGCGATCGCCAGCGCGTGCGCGTCGTTCTCGGCATAGTGGTCGGCCACCCCCGAAATGGACGTATGGACGTCCGCACCGCCAAGCGTCTCGGCGTCGACCACCTCGCCGGTGGCCGCCTTCACCAGCGGTGGGCCGCCGAGGAAAATGGTGCCCTGTTCGCGCACGATGATGGTCTCGTCGCTCATTGCCGGCACGTAGGCGCCGCCGGCGGTGCAGCTGCCCATCACCACCGCGATCTGCGGGATGTTCAGGGCCGACATGCGCGCCTGGTTGTAGAAGATCCGGCCGAAGTGCTCGCGGTCGGGGAATACCTCGTCCTGCAGCGGCAGGAAGGCGCCGCCGGAGTCGACCAGGTAGATACAGGGAAGGTGGTTCTCCAGCGCCACTTCCTGCGCGCGCAGGTGCTTCTTCACGGTCATGGGAAAGTAGGTGCCGCCCTTCACTGTGGCATCGTTGGCAACCACCACCACCTCGACGCCATTGACCCGGCCGATGCCGGTGATGATGCCCGCGGCCGGCGCGGCATCGTCGTACATGCCGTGTGCGGCCAGCGGCGACAGTTCGAGGAACGGCGAGCCGGGATCGAGCAGGGCGCGGATACGCTCGCGCGGCAGCAGCTTGCCGCGTGCGGCATGCTTGTCGCGCGCCGCTGAACCGCCGCCCTCGGCGCTGCGCGTCAATTCGCGCTGCAGATCCGCGACGACTTCGCGCAGTTGCTTGTGGCTGGCCTGGAACTCCAGCGAGCGCACATCGATGTGCGAAACAATCATGCTCATAAGTACGGGCCCGGGTTTCGGGGCGGCCAGACTGGCCGACCCAGCGCGAAATCATAGCGGTCGCCGGCTGCTGGCCAAAGCCGACTGGCGCCTGTGCGCCCAAAAAAACGGCCGCACAAGGCGGCCGTTTCGCTCAAACCATCACGGGCATCAATGCCCCTTCATGGCGTCCTTGGCTTTTTCGGCAGCGTTCTTCGCATTGCTGGCCGCTTCCTTGGCGGCGTTGGCTGCGTTGCTGGCAGCGTCGGCGGCGTTGGCTGCGGCATCCTTGGCCTGGGTCATTGCGCCTGAGGCGGTGCTTGCCGCAGCCGGCGCGGACGCAGCGGCGGCGGCCTGCTGTGCCTGATCGGCGGCCTGACCGGCAGCAGATGCTGCGGTGGCGGCCTGGGTGGCAGCCTGTTCGGTGGCGGTGGTCGGGGTCTGGGCCGCCTGTTGCTGCGCCGTATCAGCCGCCTGCTGCGCAGTGTCAGCGGACTTCTGGGCGTCCTGCGCGGAATCCTGCGCGCCGTTGCTGCATGCCGCCAACAGCGCGACAAGCGCGGCGGCGAGTAGGGTACGCGTAAACTTCATGGTGTATCTCCTTTGCCGTGGAATGCCATTATGGCCGTGCATTAATAGCGCTTTCGCCGAACTTGCGCCACAGGATGCCATCAGGCGCTACCGCACAGCTTGGCTGATTCGATCACACGCCATGTGAACTTGCGGCAAAGAGTTTGCGACGCTGCCGTGTATTCAGTCGACGCATTCGACGGCAATGGCAGTGGCTTCGCCGCCGCCGATGCACAGGCTGGCGACGCCGCGCTTGAGCCCGCGGGCCCTCAGTGCATGGATCAGCGTTACCACCAGCCGCGCACCGCTGGCGCCGATCGGATGCCCCAGTGCACAGGCGCCGCCATTGACGTTGATTTTCTCGTGCGCGATGCCGAGTTCTTTCATCGGCGTCATCGCCACCACCGCAAATGCCTCATTGATTTCAAAGAGATCGACATCGCCGATTTTCCAGCCGGCCTTGTCCAGCACATTTCGGATCGCGCCCACTGGCGCGGTGGTGAACCACTCCGGCTGTTGCGAGTGGGTCGCATGCGCCACGATGCGCGCCAGCGGAGTGAGGCCACGTGCCTTGGCATCGTCGGCGGAAAGCAGTACGACCGCGGCAGCGCCGTCGGAGATGCTCGACGAGCTGGCCGCCGTGATGGTGCCGTTCTCCTTGCGGAACGCCGCCCTCAGAGTGGGGATCTTGGCGATGTCGGAGCGGCCGGGCTGCTCGTCGGTGTCCACCTGGACGTCGCCCTTGCGGCCGCTGACCGTGACCGGCACGATTTCGGCGGCGAAGGCACCGCTCTGCTGCGCCGCCTGCGCGCGCTTGACCGACTCGATCGCGAAGGCATCCTGGTCTTCGCGGGTGAAGTGGTATTTGTCGGCGCACATCTCGCCGAACACGCCCATCGACTTGCCGTCGTAGGGGTTGGTCAGGCCGTCCCACGCCATGTGGTCGACCAGCTGGCCGTCGCCATAGCGGATGCCGGTGCGTGCGTTGAGCATGTGCGGGGCATTCGTCATCGATTCCATGCCGCCGGCGATCACCACGCTGGCCGAACCGGCCTTGATCAGGTCGTGGCCCAGCATGATCGCCTTCATGCCCGAACCGCACACCTTGTTGATGGTGGTGCAACCGGCACTGGCCGGCAGGTCGGCGCCCAGCGCCGCCTGGCGTGCCGGAGCCTGGCCCAGATTGGCCGGCAGCACGCAGCCCATGATCACCTCGTTCACGTCGGCCGGAGTGACGCCGGACTGCTGCAGCGCCGCGCGGATGGCGGTGGCGCCCAGCTTGGTGGTGGCTACGCCGGTGAACTGGCCGAGAAACGAACCGATGGCGGTGCGCTTGGCACCGACGATAACGACGCTGACATCCGACATGGGTAACTCCGCTTTAGGCTGGGAGGGCGCAGGCGCCCGAAAATAGCCTCGGGATTATCGCAGCCTGCGGCAAAGCCCGGCAAATCGGGGAGCTTCGTCACAACCTCGGCGGTTGGCTCGCCCCTGGACAATTTCCGGTAGTCGAAAAGCTGGTCAGTGGCATAGAGTCATGCTGCTGGCCAAGGTGCGACTGTTTGCACGCGTGCCGTCATGGGGAGACAACATGAAAACGACCGACCTGCACCGCGATCTGGCACTGATAGCGGCGCTGGCGATGAGCCTGAGCGCCTGCGGCGGAGGCGGTAGCAGCGGCGTGCGGCCTACGCCGGCGGCGCCAGCGCCAGCGCCTGCACCGGCTCCCGCGCTGCCTCAGCCGCCACTGGATGCCCAGCTTGCACTGACCAATACCTATGCGGCGCATGCGCTGGGTTACACCGGTGCGGGCGTGGTCATCGGCGTGGTCGATACGGGGATCATGCGCAGCAATCCGACAGTCGCGGGCCGGGTGACGCAGGAGCTGATCTACGTCGATCCCAGCACCAACAACACCGCGATCGACGATGTCGTCGGTCACGGCACATGGGTTGCGGGGATCGCTGCGGGTACGCCATTTGATCAGTTTCCCGGCGGCATCGCACCAGGCGCGAGTCTGGTCTCGGCGCGCATCATCGATGACGTTGCGCCGAAAGACAACGGATCGGGCCAGGGCAATACGGTCACCGCCGCCGACGCCGGCTTCTTTGCCCAGACGCTCAATCCGGCGCTGATCGCCGCCGGGGTGCAGGTGATGAACAATTCCTGGGGCGGAATCTACTGGGATACCACGGTGGCATCGATCAACCAGGCCTTCGCCGATGCGTACACACCTTTCGTCGTGCAGCACGGAGGCCTGGTGGTCTTTGCGGCCGGGAATGGCTCGGCCAACAACCCCAGTGATATTGCCGCGCTGCCGAGCCTGGCGCCGCAACTGGAACCGGGCTGGCTGGTGGCGGTCGCGGTGGACAGCAACCATCCGGCCCAGCTGGCCAGCTATTCCAACCAGTGCGGCATCGCCATGAACTATTGCCTGGCGGCGCCCGGCAACGTGGTCGTGCTGGACAAGGACACCACCGCCAGCACCACCAACCCGAGCTATTACATTGTTGATGGCACGTCATTCGCTGCACCGCAGGTTTCGGGCGCCGCCGCGCTGGTGTGGCAGGCCTATCCGTATTTCACCAATGACCTGGTGCGGCAGACCCTGCTGGGCACGGCCGATCCGTTGGGCGGATCGCAGCCGAACCCGACCTTCGGTTACGGTGAACTGGATGTCGGCAAGGCCGTGAACGGCCCTGAGCAGTTCAACTGGGGCGACGTCACCGTCAACTTCACCGGCAACTCCAGCTGGAACAACCCGATCTCCGGTGCCGGTGGCCTGATCAAGCAGGGCAGCGGCACGCTCAACCTGACCCAGCCCTCCAGCTATACCGGCCTGACCCAGGTGCAGGGTGGCACGCTGGTGGCCAAGTCGCTTGCCGCCAGCGTCAACATCAGCGGCGGCGCCATGCTCAGCGGCACGCCGACCATCGGCGGCAGCGTGACCAACCTGGGCGTGCTCGGCGTGAGTGGCAGCGACGTCAGCGTGGCCGGCAACTACAGCCAGCAGGGCAGCGGCCGGCTGGCAGTGTCGCTGGGTTCGGCGTTGCGTGTCACCGGCACGGCCAGCCTGACCGGCGGCGACCTGTTCGTGACCGGCACCAACAGCGGCTACGTCGTCAGCAACCACACCGACGTGCTGACCGCCGCCGCTGGACTGACCGGCACTTTTTCGGCGCTGAACACCGCTTCCAACGTGTTGCTCACCGCCACGCTCAACTACGACGCCAGCAGCGCGTGGCTGAACGTGCAGCAGGTGCAGGTGACGGCGGTGGCGGGCATGACCTATACCGCCGCGTCGTTCGGCGCCGCACAGCGCGTGCAGGGCGCCTTCAACCTGATCAACACCCAGCTCACGCAGCCGCCGGCATCCGGTGCGACCGTCGCCGGCGGCTTCATCAGCGGTGCGGCCAGCCTGCAACAGACCCCCAGCATCGCCGCCATGCAGCAGTCGCTGCAAAGCCTGTCCGGCCAGCTGCACGCGGCCAGTGCGCAGATGACCTTCGAGGCGATCGACGCCGGCACGCGCGCGCTGTCCGATCGCTTCGATCAGCTGCTCCGCGCGCCGTACCCCGCGCTGGCCGTGGGCGGCTGGGCACAGAGCCTCGGCTATCACGGCAGCCTGTCGCGCAGCGGCTACAACAATGTCGGCTACGACCTCAACGGCTGGATGGGCGGTGCGGACCAGCGCCTCGGCAGCAACGGCGTCTTCGGCTATGCGATCAGCCAGAGCCAGGGCCTGGGCCGGCTCGCCGAAAGTGCCGATCAGGGCAGCAGCCACGCGCTGGAGGGCATGCTGTATGCCGGCGTGATCCACGGTGCGTGGTACGCGATGGGGCGTTTCGGCGAGGGCAATTACCGCGAAAACATGCGTCGCACGATCCAGCTCGGCGGCACCCGCTCGGGTGTGGCCAGCGACGGCACCGGCGGCTAC
>JAJXTX010000126.1:2849-7434 GCA_021783385.1 Pseudomonadota bacterium | reverse complement strand
GGGATGTCGATGCCTTTTCGCACGGGAAGGATGCCCGTTCGAAAAGCCCGGCCCCGGCTCGCGGACTTGCCGGGCAGGAGCCCGGCAAGCGCCAAGCGGGGTGGCCTTCTCTTTTGGTTACTTTTCTCTTGGCCACGCAAGAGAAAAGTGACTCGGTCGCCGCAGGCGATCGAAAGCTCTTCGCCCTGAAACAAGCAAAAGCACCGGCATTGAAGTCGCTCCTGCAGATGAGCGAAAGAACGAAAGCTCTTTGCTCTGATGCAACAAGCCTCGGCAAGGGCATCGCCGGAGCCATCGCATGACGCCCGAGTCGATCATGGAGATCGGCCAGCACGCCATGTATGTGGCCATGCTGGTCGCCGCACCGCTGTTGCTGACGGCCCTGGCCGTGGGCCTGCTGATCGGCGTGATCCAGGCGGCCACGCAGATCAACGAAATGACCCTGAGCTTCATTCCCAAGCTGATCGCGATGGCGCTGGTCGCGCTGGTGACCGGACCATGGATGCTGCGCGTGCTGGTGCAGTTCACCCACCAGTTGATCGTCGGGCTGCCGGGGGCGATCCGGTGATGGTGCTGGATCTGGCGCAGCTGTCGATCTGGCTGGGCAGCCTGTTCTGGGCGCTGGGCCGGGTGGCGGGCCTGTTTCTGGTGGCACCGGTGTTCAGCGCCAAGATGATACCGGTGCGGATACGCGCCGGGCTGGTGGTGGTGTTGACGGTGGTGCTGGCGCCGCTGGCACCGGCGACGATCGATCCGCTGAGTGCGGACGGTATCGCGACGATGGCCGGTCAGGTGCTGATCGGTGCCGCCGTGGGGTTCACCTTGACGCTGGTGTTCGAGGCCGTGTCGTTCGGCGGCGAGCTGGTGGCACAGAGCATGAGCCTGGGCTTTGCCGAGGCGGTCAATCCGCAGTCAGGCAGCAGCTCGCCGGCGCTGAGCGAGTTCTACATGCTGCTGGTGACCCTGCTGTTTCTGGTGATGAATGGCCATTTGCGCCTGATCGCCCTGCTTGCCGGCAGTTTCCACAGCCTGCCGCCGGGTATGGCAACCATCAGTGCCAACGGCTTGCATGCCGTGGCTGCCTTCGGCACCGAGTTGTTTTCCGGTGCCGTGCGGGTGGCGCTGCCGGCGATGACGTCGCTGCTGGTGGTGAATATCGGCTTTGCCGCGATCAGCCGCGCGGCGCCGTCGATGAACCTGTTCGCGGTGGGATTCCCGATCACGGTTTCGCTCGGTTTCATCGCGCTGTGGCTGGCGCTGCGCAGCCTGCCGGGCGCCTTCGAGGCGTTGCAGGGGCATGCCTGGTCGCTGATGCACGAACTGGTCGGGAGCTGATCCGATGTCGGAGGATAGCGATCAGGAAAAAACCGAACTACCGTCCGAAAAACGGTTGCGCGAATCGCGCGAGAAAGGCGAGGTGCCCAGTTCGCGCGACCTGTCCGGCGCGATGGTGGTACTGGCCGCGGTGGCGGTGCTGATGAACAACGGCCAGGCCGCGCTGCGCCACGCCACGCGCATCTTCTCACTCGGCCTGCACTACCACCGGGAGGCCCTGTTCTCCGACGCGTTGCCGGCGCGGGCGCTGCATCAGGCGGCAGGCGAGGCGCTGGCCTTGTTCGCACCGGTGGCGCTGGCGACCCTGCTGGCCACGCTGGCTTCGCCATTGCTGCTGGGTGGGCTCAACTTCAGCGCGCAGGCGTTGCTGCCGAAGTTCGAACGACTCGACCCGATCAAGGGGCTGGGCCGGATTTTCGCCATGCGCGGGCTGGTCGAGCTGGGCAAGGCGCTGCTCAAGCTGCTGTTCATCGGAGCGGCATTGCTGCTGCTGCTGCGCCATTGGCAGGGTGAGTTGCAGGCGACCGGCAGCGGCACGGTCGGCGCGGGCATTGCGTTGTCGATCAGCCTGATCGGCAAGGCGGCGCTGTGGTTCGGCTGCCTGCTGGCGCTGATCGGTGGCGTCGATGCGATCTACCAGAAATTCGACCACTCCAAACGACTGCGCATGAGCAAGCAGGAACTGCGCGACGAGCACAAGGAAAGCGAAGGCAATCCCGAACTGAAGTCGCGCGTTCGCCAGGTGCAGCAGCAACAGTCGCGCCGTCGCATGATGCAGGAGTTGCCGCAGGCCGACGTGGTGGTGGTCAACCCCAGCCACTTTGCGGTGGCCTTGCGCTATGACGACGACCGCATGGCTGCGCCGCGGGTGATCGCCAAGGGTGTCGATCTGCTGGCGCAGCAGATCCGCCTGGTCGCCGGCAGCCACCGGATTCCGCTGGTCGAGGCGCCACCGCTGGCGCGTGCGCTGTATGCCACCACCGAACTGGGCCGGGAAATTCCCGCCGCACTGTATGTCGCGGTGGCCCAGGTGCTGGCCTATGTCTATCAGTTGAAACAGGCCGCTGCACACGGCGAGCCGCCACCACCGGCACCTGCCCCTGAGGTCGATCCCGACCTGATGGGCCCTTATCGCGATCAATGACGGGCCATGGACATGACGGGCGCAAACGTATTCGGCAATTTCAGGCAGATGGCCCGGCGCGGCATCGGTGCACCGGTGGCCGTGCTGGTGATGCTGGCCATGATGATGCTGCCGTTGCCGCCGTTCCTGCTGGACATACTTTTCAGCTTCAACATCGCGCTGTCGCTGGTGATCCTGCTGGCGGTGATCTATGTGATGCGGCCACTGGAATTCGCGGCGTTTCCCACGGTGGTGCTGATGGCGACCCTGCTGCGGCTGGCGCTCAACATCGCCTCCGCCCGCGTGGTGCTGCTGCATGGCCACGATGGTCCCGGCGCGGCGGGCAAGGTGATCGAAGCGTTCGGCGAGTTCGTCATCGGCGGCAATTTTGCGGTGGGTCTGGTGGTATTCGCGATCATCACCATCATCAATTTCGTGGTGGTGACCAAGGGCGCCACCCGCGTGTCCGAGGTCACTGCGCGTTTCACCCTCGATGCGATGCCGGGCAAGCAGATGGCGATCGATGCGGATCTCAACGCCGGCCTGCTGACCCAGGAGCAGGCGCGCGAGCGCCGTCAGGAGGTACGCGAGGAAGCGGATTTCTACGGTTCGATGGATGGCGCCTCGAAATTCGTGCGTGGCGATGCCACTGCCGGCATCCTGATCCTGATCATCAACATCGTCGGCGGCTTCTTTGTCGGCGTGTTGCAGCATGGCCTGTCGGCCAGCGAGGCCGCCAAGACCTATACCCTGCTGACCATCGGTGACGGCCTGGTGGCACAGGTGCCGGCGCTGATGCTGTCGGTGGCGGCGGCGATCATCGTCACCCGGGTTTCCAAGTCGCAGGACATGGGCAAGCACCTGTTCGGCCAGGTGTTCGGCCAACCGCGTGCGCTGGCCGTGGCCAGTACGGTGCTGACCGTGATGGGGCTGATTCCGGGCATGCCCAACATCGCGTTTCTGCTGCTCGGCGCCAGCTGCGGCGGTGCGGCGTGGCTGCTGTTCAAGCGCCAGCACGAAACCCGCGAAAAACTGGCCGAGACGGTTGCCGAGATGCCGGTTCCGGCGGCGTCGGCAGAGCGCCTTGAGCTGGGCTGGGAAGATGTCGCCAGCGTCGATCCGCTGGGCCTGGAAGTGGGCTACCGGCTGATTCCGCTGGTGGACACGCATCAGGGCGGTGAGCTGATGGGGCGGATCAAGTCGGTGCGCCGCAAGCTGTCGCAGGAACTGGGTTTCCTGGTGCCGGCGGTGCATATCCGCGACAACCTGGATCTGGGCCCGAACACCTATCGAATCACCTTGATGGGCGTGCCGATGGGCGAGGCCGAGGTACACAACGACCGCCTGATGGCGATCAACCCCGGCCAGGTACATGGCACCCTGCCGGGCATCGCCACCCAGGATCCGGCATTCGGCCTGGAAGCGGTGTGGATCGAGAACAGCCAGCGCGAGCTGGCGCAGAGTTACGGCTATACCGTGGTCGACCCGGCCACCGTGATCGCCACCCACCTGTCGAACATCCTGCAGGGCCATGCGCACGAGCTGCTCAGCCATCAGGACGTGCAGCAGCTGCTGGACCGCCTGGCCGGCACGGCGCCGAAACTGGTCGAGGATCTGGTGCCCAAGCGGCTGTCGCTCGGCGCGGTGGTCAAGGTGTTGCAGAACCTGCTGGCCGAGCGGGTGCCGATCCGCAACATGCGCAGCATCGTCGAATCCTTGGCGGAGCATGCGGGGCAGAGTCAGGATCCCGGCGTTCTGACCGCCGCGGTACGCGTCGCGCTGGGCCGGCAGATCCTGCAGGAGATCACCGGGCTGGGTACCGAAGTGCCGGTGATCACGCTGGCGCCAGAGCTTGAACAGATCCTGCTCAGCTCGCTCGCCGGTGGCGGCGGCGTGGCCGGCGCGGCGGTGGAACCGGGTCTGGCCGACCGTCTGCAACAAAGCGTGGCTGACGCCGCGCGACGGCAGGAAGCAGGCGGCGAACCGGCGGTACTGCTGGTCGCGCCGCAGCTGCGGCCGTGGTTGGCGCGCTTCACCCGCCATGTGGCACAGAACCTGCACGTGCTTGCCTACAACGAGGTGCCCGACAACCGTCGGGTGCGACTGGTGCAGGCATTGGGACGATGA
>JAJXTX010000126.1:0-2749 GCA_021783385.1 Pseudomonadota bacterium | reverse complement strand
GAGCTGGGCGGTCTGCGCGAGATGCTGGAGATGCAGCTGTCGAGTCTGGCGTGGAACGACCTGGAGCGGCGGCAGCCGATGCAGGCACGCGTGCTGCGCGAGATGACCCGGCTTGGCATCGAAGCGGATGTGGCACGCCGCCTGGTGGCCGAGCTGCCCGAACAGATCAATGCCGAACAGGCGCGTTATCTGCCGCTGGGCATGCTCAGCCGCAGCCTGCTGGTGAGTGGCCGCGATCTTGCCGATGTCGAGGGCATCACCGCGCTGGTCGGTCCCACCGGCGTGGGCAAGACCACCACCATCGCCAAGCTCGCCGCCCGTACGGTGTTGCGCCATGGGGCGGATCAGGTGGCGCTGGTCAGCACCGATCACTACCGCATTGGCGCGGCGGCACAGCTGGAGCACTACGGCCGGCTGCTCGGCGTGCGCGTCTATCCGGCCTATGACGCGGACAGCCTGCGCAAGGTGCTGGAGTTGCTGCGTGGACGGCACACCGTGCTGATCGATACCGCTGGCGTGGCCGGCAGCGATTCACGGCTGTCACAGCAGATGGAGATCTTCTCCGGCGCAGGTGACGTACGTGCCTGCCTGGTGCTGGCGGCAAACGCGCAGTCGCAGTCGCTGGAGGAGGCGGTGCAGGCGTATCTGCCGCTGCAACCGAAGGCCTGCATCCTGACCAAGCTGGATGAGGCGCCCAGCCTGGGCGGTGCGCTGTCGGTGCTGATCCGTCACCGGCTGTCGCTGGACTACACCACCGATGGCCAGCGCGTGCCGGAGGACATCGCCAGCGCGGATGCGCGAATCCTGGTGTGCCGCGCCGCACAGTCGCTGAAAAGCCGGGCGCCGGACGACGCCTTGATGGCCGAACGCTTCGGCCTCGCGATGGCCAGCGCATGAGCGGGGTACTTGCAATGGACCAGGCCTGGGGCCTGAAGCAGATGCTTTCGGCCGTGGTTGGTCGAGGTGAACCGCCGCCGGCCGCCCACCAGGCCAGCAGCCTGCTGGCCGGAGTGCCCCCGTCGCGCCGGCGCTGTCGTGCGATCACCGTGGCCGGCGGCAAGGGTGGCGTCGGCAAGAGCACGGTGGCGGTGAATCTCGGCATGTCGCTGTCGATGGCCGGGCATGACGTGATGCTGCTGGACGCCGACATGGGGCTGGCGAATGTCGATGTGCTGCTCGGACTTGCGCCGTCGCGGCATATCGGCCACCTGCTGGACGGCCAGTGCACGCTGGTGGATCTGCTGCTGACCGCGCCGCACGGATTGCGGGTAATTCCTGCCGGCTCCGGCGCGCGCCGGCTGGCCCAGCTGGGCAGCGGGGAACATGCGGCGATCATCCGCGCTTTCGACGAACTGGCCCAGCCGCCGAAATACCTGCTGGTGGATACGGCTGCCGGGTTGTCCGACAGCGTGGCCATGTTTGCCGCCGCCGCCGATGATGTCGTGCTGGTGGTATGCGACGAGCCCGCCTCGATCACCGACGCCTATGCGCTGATCAAGGTGCTCAGCCGCGATTTCGCGGTACGCCGCTTCCGCATGGTCGCGAACATGGTGCGCAACGAAGGCGAGGCGCGACAGCTGCATCACAAGCTGTCGCGGGTCAGCGACCGCTTCCTCGATGTGGTGATCGATTTCAGCGGCTGGGTGCCGCACGACGAGCGGTTGCGCCAGGCCATCAGGCAGCAAAGTGCGGTGGTCGACCTGTGGCCTTCCAGCCGTTCGGCGCAGGCATTCAAGCAATTGGCGGGTGCGGTCGATAGATGGGAGGAGCCCGAACGCGCAGGCCTCGACCGGATCGCCTTTTTTGGTGGCCGGGCGACAACGGCGGCAGGGGGCTGAGATGAGCGTGGCATCGGAATATCTGCAACATTCCCGCGAAAGTGCCGACGAGCTGGTGCGCCGGCACGCGCCGCTGGTACGACGGATCGCCTATCACCTGATGGGGCGGCTGCCGGCCAGCGTCGACGTGGGTGATTTGATACAGGCCGGGATGATCGGTTTGCTGGAAGCTGCACGCCATTTTGCGCTGGATCGCGGCGCGAGTTTCGAGACCTATGCGGGTATCCGCATTCGTGGGGCGATGCTCGACGAATTGCGCCGCACGGACTGGACGCCGCGCTCGGTGCACCGCAAGGCCCGCGAAGTGGCCGAGACAATCCGTCAGATCGAGACTGAAACAGGTGCCGAAGCCAGCGATGCCGAGGTGATGCGGCGGCTCGGCATCGGCGCCGACGAATACCACCAGGTGCTCGCCGATGCGTCCTGTGTGCGGCTGCTGAGTCTTACCGCACCGGATGATGGCGAGGAGAGCTCCGCGCTGGATGTCGCCGACGAAGCTGGCCTCAGCCCGGCCGAACATATCGAGCACGACGGCATGCGCGAGGCGCTGGCCGAGGCGATCGGTGGCCTGCCCGAGCGGGAGCAGCTGGTGATGTCGTTGTACTACGAGCAGGAGTTGAACCTGAAGGAGATCGGTGCCGTGCTCGGGGTGAGTGAATCGCGGGTCTGCCAGATCCATGGGCAGGCTGTCATCCGGCTGCGCTCGCGGATGACTGGCTGGCGCGACGGGTGAACTGACCCGGCGCGAATTTCTGAGGCATGGCGCACTGGCCGATGCAGTGCAAGTGGAGAAGGTGATTGGACAAGAACATGAAAATCCTGGTGGTGGACGACTTTTCCACCATGCGGCGGATCGTTCGCAACCAGCTGGTCGAACTGGGCTTCAGCAATCCGCTGATCCAGGAGGCCGA
>JAJXTX010000125.1 GCA_021783385.1 Pseudomonadota bacterium | reverse complement strand
AGCCGTTCCAGCCCGGCGGCAGATAGGCAACACTCGAATCGTCGAACGTGACCCAGAGCCCGCCTTCGCGATCCAGCGCGGTCTGCCAGATGGTGTTGCCGGGCAGGCCGCCGGGCAGCAGCGGCTGGCCCTTGATCGACAGCAGCGTGCCGTCGCCGGTATCCAGCAGCAGTCCGTCGGCGCCGCCGATCCACAGCCGTCCCTGCGGGTCGCGGGTGCTGCTGAGTATGCGCAGCGGGGCCAGCCGCGCGCCGGCCAGGGGGCGCGCCACGCCATCGGCGCCGATCACCAGCAGGCCGCCGCTGACCGCCACGCGCACCTCGCCCTGGCCGCCGTCGATATGCCAGACCTTGCCCAGCTTGCCGTGAAAGGCCGGATCCACCGGCACGCGATGGATGCGACCGCCGGCGTCGCGCAGGTACAGGCCGTTTTCCGCGCCGATCCACAGGCGGCCGTCGGGCTCGGCCAGCAGCGCACGCACGGGGCCGAACGACGCGGCATGCGTGCCGTCGACATCGAGCGGAATGTGATCGAAGCCGGCACCGTGCGGGCGCATGCGGTCCAGGCCCGCGTTGGTGGCCAGCCACAGTGCGCCGTCGGGGGTCTGCGCGATGCTCCACACTTCGTCGCTGGCCAGGCTGGCCGGATCGCCGGGCTCATGCTCCCAGTGCCGGAAGCGATGCTCCGACTGCTGATACACCGTCAGCCCATTGGAAATGCTGCCGCCCCACACGCAGTTGTCGCGGTCGACGAACAGCGTGTAGATCGCCCCGGCGGGCATCGACTGCGGGTCGTCCAGCGCATGCCGGAATACCCGGAAGCTCACTCCGTCGTAGCGCACCAGACCGCTGGCGGTGCCAAACCACATCAGGCCATGGCGATCCTGGGTCACCGCGTAGATGGTTCCGCTCGGCAGGCCGTCGGCAACGCCGTAGCGGCGGAACTGGGGCGTGGCCAGCACGGCCGGCGTCGTTTGGGCCGATGCGGACGCAGCCACGCCCGGCGCAACGATCGCCGCGCGCGCCAGCGAGGCCGCCGCCAGAACCGCGTTCAGCACGAGCGTTGCCAACATGCGCAGAATCCCCCACCCGGCGCCATCATGCCAAAACCCTGCCGCCGCGGCGAGCGCGGCCTGCGCTGCGGCGCCAGCAGGGAGGCCAGCGCCAGCGCCACGTGCCGCCGCAGGAAACAATCCGTTTCCGCCGGCCAAACTGGCATCGTCCCCGGCAATCGTCCAGACTTCACCGCATGCTTCGCACTCCGACCCTTGGCAAGTGTCTCGCCCTGCCGGCAGCGGCGCTGCTGTCGCTGCTGTCGCTGCTGGCGCTGCCGGCCGCGCACGCTGCCAGCGCCAGCTATCGCTACGACACGGTGCACAGCCAGCTGCTTTTCAGCATCGATCACGACGGCTATTCGCGGCCATTTGGACGGCTGCACATCGCCAAGGGCTGGCTGCGTTTCGACCCGGACCACTGGA
The DNA here is from genome assembly GCA_021783385.1 of Pseudomonadota bacterium. GTDB lineage: Bacteria > Pseudomonadota > Gammaproteobacteria > Xanthomonadales > Rhodanobacteraceae > Rhodanobacter. Next base: position 6,038 of record JAJXTX010000125.1, on the reverse strand, counting down.
GCACGGCGGCCACCGAGCTGGACATCGACATGGCCGGCGTCGACATGGGTGATCCCGACTGGAATGCCGCGGTGTGCAAGCCGGCCCTGCTGGACTGCGGCCGCTACCACTACGCGCATTTCGTCAGCACCAGCGTCGAGCGCATCGACGCGCACCACGGCGTGCTGGACGGGCAGCTGACCCTGCGCGGGGTGACACGCCCGCTGAGCCTGCCGTTCACGCTCAACCGGGTGGCGGCCACCATCTACGGCCTGCACACGGTGGCCGGCTTCTCGGCCACCGCGCTGCTGGATCGGCGCGACTTCGGCATCACCGCGTTCGACCATTCGATCGGCGATCAGGTCAACGTGTGGCTGGAGCTGGAAGCGATCCGCGACGACAGCGCCACCTCGAAGGAGCAGCCATGAGCCTGCGCAGCAACGACCAGCAGTGGGGCACGCTGGCCAAGACCTTCCACTGGCTGATGGCGCTGGCCATCCTCGGCAATGGCCTGTTCGGGCTGCTGATGGATCTGGCCCGTTCGCCGATGCAGAAGATCAACTGGCTGGCGCTGCACAAGTCGATCGGCCTGACCGTGCTGGGGCTGTTCGCGCTGCGGCTGCTGTGGCGTGCGCTGGACCGGCGGCCGCCCGACGAGACCGCGCCGCGCTGGCAGCAGCTGACTGCGCACCTCGTGCACGGCGTGCTCTACCTGATGATGGCGGCGATACCGCTGAGCGGCTGGTGGTTCAATTCGCTGGCCGGCAAGCCGCTGCAGTGGTTCAAGCTGTTCAGCGTGCCGGCGCTGGCGGGCAAAAGCGATGCGCTGGCGCACGTCGCCCGCGACCTGCACGAGTATCTTTTCTGGCTGCTGCTGCTGGTGCTGGTGGTGCACGTGGGCGCAGCGCTTAAGCACCACCTGGTCCATCGCAACAACGTGCTGCGCCGGATGCTGCCGTTCGGCCGCCCGCGGCAAGATTCCTCCTCGTCCACCGGAGCCTCCCGATGAAACGTCTCGCTCTGCTGCTGTGTGCGTTCGCCCTGCCCGGCGCCAGCTTCGCCACCCGCTACGCGGTGCAGCCCGCCGCCAGCAAGCTCGGCTTCAGCGCCACCTTCCAGGGCGCGGCGTTCAGCGGCAGCTTCAGCCAGTGGACCGCGGCGATCAGCTACGACCCGGCCCATCTGGCGGCGTCGAAGTTCGATGTGACGGTGTCGCCCGCCAGCGTGCATACCGGCGACAAGGACCAGGAGAACGCGCTGCCCGGCGCCGCCTTCTTCGACGTGGCGAAGTTCCCCACCGCGCACTTCGTCACCACCGGCTTTCGTCAGGTCGGCGCGCAGGTGATCGCCGACGGCAGCCTCACCCTGCGCGGCGTGACCCGGCCGATCAGCCTGGCGGTGATCTTCAAGCCGCAGGGCAGCGGCGCCACGCTCGACGTCAGCGGCACCCTCAAGCGGCTCGACTTCGGCGTGGGCAGCGGCGACTACGCCGACACCTCGGTGATCGGCGCCGACGTGAAGATCGCCGCGCATCTGCAGCTCGCCGCGAAATGACGCTCCGCCCATCACCATCGCCCGGAACATCCCGTGTCTGAAGAATTCGAAGTGCGTGGCCTGCATGAAGCCCATCTCGACGAAGCGGCCGAGCGCGCGCCCCGGGGCATGGCCGGCCGGCTGGCGGTGATCACCGCCATTCTGGCCACGGTGGGCGCGATGTTTTCCTACATGGCCGGCACCACCCAGGCCGAGGCCGGCCTGCTCAAGAACGATGCCGCGATCAGCAAGACCGAGGCGGCCAACCAGTGGAGCTATTACCAGGCCAAGGGCAACAAGCAGAACCTCAGCGAGCTGGGCATGGAGCTGTCCAGCGACGCGCGCAAGCCGTTCTTCGAGGCCGAGCGCAAGCGCTACGAGGCGCAGAAGGTGCAGATCCGCAAGGCCGCCGAGAAGCTGGAGCAGACCTCGGCCGCGTTCGATGCGAGAAGCGCGCAGCAGATGCACCAGCATCACCGCTGGGCGCAGGCCACCATGCTGCTGCAGATCGCCATCGCGATGGCGGCGATCGCGCTGCTCAGCCGTCGCGCGTGGCTGGGCAAGCTGGTGGTCGGCATGGGCGCCGTCGGCATCGTGATCGGCGTGCTGGCCTACTTCGGCGTCTGACCCTGCGACGCCGGCGTGGCTACCCCGGGCCGGCCAGGAACGCGCGCACGGCCGCGGCGTCGAACGGCCAGTCCAGCTCGCGCCCGTCGCGGTCGTCGCGCAACACCGGCACGCGGCTGCCGTAACGTTGTTCCAGCGCTGGCGCAGCGTCCACCCACGCGCTCTCGAAGGCCGGCGCGCGCGCCTCGGCCAGCACCGCCAGCGCCAGGTCGCACAGGTGGCAATCGTCGCGCTGGTAGAGAGTCAGATCGGGCATGCGGCTGCGAATGGGCGGAATGGCCGCGTAGAATAACCGGTTGACTCATTTCGCGAGGCAGCGCCCATGGCGGTCAGCGTATTCGACCTGTTCAAGATCGGCATCGGCCCGTCTTCCTCGCACACGGTGGGCCCGATGCGCGCGGCCGCACGTTTCGCCGAACGCTGGCTGGACGAGAAAGGCGTGCTGGCGCGCGTCGCCCGCGTGCGCGTCGAGCTGTACGGCTCGCTGGCGCTGACCGGCCGCGGCCACGGCACCGACAAGGCGGTGCTGCTGGGGCTGGAAGGCGAGCACCCGGATACGGTCGATCCGGACCGGATCCCGGCGGTGCTCGAGCGCATCCGCGCCAGCCAGCGGCTGCGCGTGCTTGGCCGGCACGAGATCGCGTTCGACGAGAAATCCGACCTGGTGTTCAACAAGCGCCAGAAGCTGCCGTTCCACACCAATGGCATGCGCTTTGCCGCCTGCGACGCCGACGGCAGCGAGCTGGCCACGCGCGACTACTACTCGGTCGGCGGCGGCTTCGTGGTCAACACCGACGAGGCGGCCGAGAACCGCATCGTCGCCGACACCACCGCGCAGCCGTATGCGTTTTCCAGCGGCGACCGGATGCTGGCGCTGTGCAAGCAGCACGGCATGACGATCGCGCAGCTGATGCTGGCGAACGAGACCGTCTGGCGCAGCGAGGCCGATACCCGCGCCGGCCTGCTGACCATCTGGACGGCGATGCAGGACTGCGTCAACCGCGGCCTGCGCTCGCCCGGCGTGCTGCCTGGCGGGCTCAAGGTGCAGCGCCGCGCCCCGGCGATGCTGGAAGATCTGCGCAGCCAGCCCGAGGCCGCGCTGCGCGATCCACTGACCATCCTCGACTGGGTCAACCTGTACGCGCTGGCAGTGAACGAGGAGAACGCCGCCGGTGGCCGTGTGGTCACCGCACCCACCAACGGCGCCGCCGGCATCGTGCCGGCCGTGCTGCACTACTACCAGCGCTTCTGCCCGAAGGCGGACGAAAACGGCATCGTCGAGTTTCTGCTCACCGCCGCCGCGATCGGCATCCTGTACAAGGAAAACGCCTCGATCTCCGGCGCCGAAGTGGGCTGCCAGGGCGAGGTCGGCGTGGCCTGCTCGATGGCGGCCGGCGGCCTCACCGCCGCGCTCGGCGGCAACGTGATGCAGGTCGAGAACGCCGCCGAGATCGGCATGGAACACAACCTCGGCCTCACCTGCGACCCGATCGGCGGGCTGGTACAGATCCCCTGCATCGAACGCAACGCGATGGGTTCGGTGAAGGCGATCAACGCCAGCCGCATGGCGCTGAAGAGCGACGGCAAGCACCGCGTCTCGCTCGACAAGGTGATCCGCACCATGCGCGACACCGGCCGCGACATGAAGGACAAGTACAAGGAAACCTCGCGCGGCGGCCTCGCGGTCAACGTGATCGAGTGCTGACGAACCACCGCGCCCCCGTAGGAGCGCACCCTGTGCGCGAATGCTTTTCGCTCCAATCGACATCAGAGCCTTCGCGCACAGGGTGCGCTCCTGCGGGTTGTCCCGGTTACACGCGTTCAGCCCAGTGCCGGTTCTTGGAGGTCTTGCCGATGCCCGGATTGAAGGCATTGCAGGGATCCAGCGCGCGGTAGAACTTTTTCAGCGCGGGGCGGGCCTCGTACAGGTGCCCGACGCCGTGTTCGGCCGGGTACTGCGCGCCGCGCGCGTCGAGCAAGGCCTGCATGCGGTGCTTGATCGCTGCGCAGTCGTGGCCCTTGCGAATGATGTAGTCCTGATGCAGCACGTGGCAGAGGAAGTGGCCGTAGTAGAGCTTCTTCTCGATCGCCTGTTCGAGCTCGGGCGGCAGCTGCTCGAACCAGTCGCGCTCGTTGCGCCGCAGGGCAATGTCCAGCGCCAGGATGTCCTGCACCTGCCGCGGATGCATGGCGCGATAGCGGATCGCCGCACCCGCCGTGACGAAGCGATGCAGGAACGCCTTGCGGCCCTCCTGCGCATCGCAGGCAAAGTAGGCGCCGCTGGCGCTGGCGAAGAACCGGTCGAGAAATTCCTGCGCCTCGGCGATGCCCGGTTGCGCCACCTTCAGCAGCAGGTGGTGCTCGAAGCGCTCGCGCCAGACGCGCATTCGCGGCGGCAGATGGGCCGGAAAGAGGCGCCCGACCGCCTGCATCAGCCGGTCGGAAAAATGCGCCGGCAGAAACCGGAACTGCTCGACGAAGGCATCGAAGCGGGCCTTGATGGCAAACAGCCGCGGCAGCCGGGCGGTGCCCAGACGCTCGATGGTGAGGAACATGTCCTTGCCGTAGGTCTGCGCGATATCGAAGGCGTCGCGATGCATGTACTCGGCGGCGATCGGCAGCGTGGCAAACTCGGCCAGGATGTGGCGGCGGATCGCCGTCAGCTCCGCGGCGTCGTTGCTGCCGATGTAGAACACCTGCGCGTGGCTCTGCGCCGGAAAGGTGTCCAGCCGCACGGCGAAGACGATCAGCCGCCCCGCGCAGCCCGACGCCTCGTGCAGGCAGCGTGGGTCGGCGTTGAACCGCGCCGGCGTGTCAGCGTCGATCTCGCGCACATGCTCGGTGTAGCCGCGATCGGAGCCGGCACCGGCATCGTGCGCGATGTCGCCCGGCGCATAGTCGCCGCGATCCAGCCGGTCAAGCATCTGCTCGGGTTCGTCGCCGAGCCGCAGGCCGAGGTGGTTGACCAGCTGCAGCTGGCCGGCGTCATCCAGGCGCGCGAACAGCGCCATCTCGGTGAAGGCCGGGCCGCGTTGCACCAGCGAGCCACCGGAGTTGTTGCAGACTCCGCCGAGCACCGAGGCGCCCAGACAGGACGAGCCGATCACCGAATGCGGCTCGCGCCCCAGCGGTTTGAGCGCTTTTTCCAGCTGGTCCAGCGTGCTGCCGGGCAGGCAGATCACCTGACGGCCTTCGTCGATCAGCTGCACGCGGGCCATGCGCAGCGTGCTGAGGATGACGATTTCACGGTCGTAGTCGTCGCCGTCGGGGGTGGAGCCGCCGGTCAGGCCGGTGTTGGCCGCCTGCATGAGGACGATGACGTCGGCCGCGACGCAGGCCTGCAGCACCCGCCACTGCTCGCGCAGCGAGCCGGGGCAGACCACCGCCAGCGCGCGGCCGCCGCCGCAGCGAAAGCCCTGCCGGTAGCGCCGCGTGCGCTGTTCGCCGGTCAACACGTGGCGCGCGCCGACAATCGCACGCAGCGCGCCGAGCAGGGCGTCGCCGGATGCGGGGCTGGGTACGGAGGCGATGATCGGGGCATTCATGGGGAAAAACCCTGCGGCGTCAGCCGCCGGCTGGCCGTGGGGCGTTCAGCAGAACCCCGGCGTCGACCTGATGGATGTCGGTCAGGCCGCAGAACGCCATGGTGAGATCGAGCTCATTGCGGATGATGTTCAGACACTCGGTCACGCCCTGCTCGCCGCGGGCGCCCAGGCCGTAGACGTAGGCCCGTCCCAGCAGAGTGCCCCTGGCGCCCAGCGCGACCGCCTTCAGCACGTCCTGGCCCGAGCGAATGCCGCCATCCATCCAGACCTCGATGCGCGAACCGACGGCCGCGACGATCGCGGGCAGCGCCGAGATCGAGCTCGGCGCGCCGTCGAGCTGGCGGCCGCCGTGGT
>JAJXTX010000124.1 GCA_021783385.1 Pseudomonadota bacterium | reverse complement strand
AAGCATGGCCGCTGACCCGCATCACGCGCTGGCCAGCCGCCGCGCCGCGCGGCGTTCGCGCCGGCGCGCGCTCCACGCCTTGCGCCGCGCGGCGAGGCAGGAGAACACCACGTACAGCGCCGGGGTGCTGAGCAGGGTGAGGGTCTGCGAGATCAGCAGGCCGCCGATCAGCGCGATGCCAAGCGGCCGGCGCAGCTCGGAACCCTCGCCGAGGCCGATCGCCAGCGGCAGCGCGGCGAGGATCGCCACCATGGTGGTCATCATGATCGGGCGGAAGCGCACGATGCACGCCTCGCGCGCGGCCTGCAGCGGCGTCCGGCCGTGCTCGCGCTCGGCCACCAGCGCGAAGTCGATCATCATGATCGCGTTTTTCTTGACGATGCCGATCAGCAGCACCAACGCGATCTGCGCCACCACCGACAGTTCGGTGCCGGTCAGCCACAGCGCCAGCAGTGCGCCGACGCCGGCCGCCGGCAGGGTGGACAGGATGGTGACCGGATGGATCAGGTTCTCGTACAGCATGCCGAGCACGATGTAGACGGTGAGCACCGCCGCCAGCACCAGCCACAGCATGCCGCTCTGCGACTGCTGGAAGCGGCGGAAATCGGCACCCACGTTGAGCTTGATGTCGCCGGGCATGCGCATGTTGGCGACCGTTTTCTGGATGATCGCCAGCGCCTGGCCCATGCTCACGCCCGGCGCCAGGTTGAAGCTCAGGTCCATCGTGGTGTACTGGTTCCAGTGGCGGATCTGCGAGGGCGCCAGCCCCGGCACCTGGTGCGCGAACGCGGTGATCGGAATCATCCTGCCGCTGCTGGAAGACACGTAGAGCTGGTTGATCGCGTCGGTGGTGGCGGTCTGGCTGGGCAGCGCGTTGACCACCACCTTGTACTGGTTGATGTCGGAATAGATGGTCGACACCTGGCGCTGGCCGAAGGCGTCGTACAGCGCGCCGTCCACCGCGCCGATCGACACGCCCAGCCGCGCGGCCTTGTCGCGGTCGATCACGATGTTCTGGCGCAGGCCGGCCTCGTCGACGTCGGTGCCCACGTCCTGCAGCATCGGGTTCTTCATCAGCTGCGCCTGCAGCCGGGGCAGCCACTGCTGCAACTCGGCCGAGTCGTTGCCCTGCAGCGACACCTGGTACTGCGCGCCCTGGCTGGTGCCGCCACCGCCGCCACTGGGCAGATCCTGCAGCGGGCGCAGGCGCAGGTTGAGGTCGGGGTACTGGTCGGCCTTGGCGCTCAGCCGCGCCAGCACCGCGAAGGTGTCGTCGGTGCGGCCCTGCGCGCGGGTCTTCAGGTCGATGTTGAACGAGCCACTGGTGCCCTGCCGGCTGCTGCCCAGGCGCGAGCCGACGGTGGCCACGTCCGGATCGGCCATCAGCATCGCGGTGAGCCGCTGCATGCGGTGCTCGCTCTCGGCGAACGAGACGGTGGCACTGGAGCTGGCGCGGCCCCAGATCAGCCCGGTGTCCTGTGGCGGAAACAGCCCGGTCTTGACCACGCCGAGCAGGAAGAAGGTGGCCACGATCAGCAGCAGCGGCGTCAGCGACAGCAGCAGCACGTGGCGCAGCGCGAAATCCAGTGCGTGCGTGTAGACGCGCAGCATGCGCGCATGGAATCGGTCCAGCGCCCGGCTCAGCCGCGACGGCGGCCGTGATGGCTGCACTGCGTGACCGCTGAGGAAGCGGCCGCACAGCGCCGGCGTCAGCGTCAGCGAGACCGCCGCCGATACCACGATCGCCGCCACCAGGGTGATCGCGAACTCGTGCATGAACATGCCGGTGATGCCGCCGGCGAACAGCAGCGGGATGAACACCGCCACCAGCGAGGCGGTGATCGAGACGATGGTGAAGCCGATCTCCTGCGCGCCGGCCAGCGTGGCCTGCATCCGCGTCATGCCCTGATCGATGTGGCGGATGATGTTCTCGATCACCACGATCGCGTCGTCGACCACGAAGCCGATCGCGATCACCAGCGCCAGCAGCGTCAGGTTGTTGAGCGTGTAGCCGAGCACGAACATCACCACGAACGCACCGGCCAGCGCCAGCGGCACCGTCGCCGCGGCGATCAGCGTGGGCGCCAGCCGGCGCAGGAACAGCGCCATCGTCAGCACCACCATTGCCAGCGAGATCAGCAGCGACACCTGCACCTCGTGCAGCGAGGCGCGGATGGTCGGCGTGCCGTCGAAGAACGGCGTCACTTCCGTGCCTGGCTGCAGGAAGGTGCGCAGCACCGGCAGCTGCGCCCGCACCCGGTCCACCGTGGCGATCACGTTGGCGTCGGCCTTCTTGTACACGTACATCAGCACCGCCGGCTTGCCGCGGAACCACGCCGCCTGGTAGGCGTCCTGCTGGCCGGCGTACACGTGCGCCACGTCGGCCAGCCGCACCGGCGTGCCGTTGTGGCTGGCGATCACCAGCTGGGCGAACTGCGCGGCGGTGTTCAGCTGGGTGGTGGCGCTGATCGTCATGGTGGTCTTGCCGTTCGACAGCGAGCCCTCCGGCGAGGTGACGTTGGCCGCGATCAGCGCGTTGCGCAGCTGGTCGGGCGACAGCCCCATCGCATTCAACGCGCGCAGGTTCACGTCAACCCGGATCGCCGGCGTGGCGGCGCCGGCGATCTCCACCGACGACACCCCCGGCAGCTGCCGCAGCCGCTGCGCCAGCAGGCTGTCGGCCACGTTGTAGAGATCGGCCGCCGATTGCGTGTCCGAGGTCAGCGCGAACGCGATCACCGGGTCGTCGTTGGGATTGGCCTTCTGGTAGCTGGGCGTGCCGTTGAGGCCGCTCGGCAGGTCCGGCGCCGCCGCGTTGATCGCCGCCTGCACCGCGCGCGCGGCGGCGTCGAGGTTGGTGCCGTTCTGGAACAGCATGAACACGAACGTGCTGCCCTCGGAGCTGGACGAGCGCATCGTGTCGATGCCCGGCACCTGGCCCAGGTGCCGCTCCAGCGGGGCAGCCACCGTGGCGGCCATGGTGCTGGCGTCGGCGCCGGCCTCGCTGGCCTGCACGAAGATCGCCGGAAACTGCAGGTTCGGCAGCGCCGCCACGCCGAGCAGGAAATAGCTGATGGCGCCGGCCACCAGCAGCCCGATCGCCAGCAGCGAGGTGCCGATCGGACGGCGGATGAAAAGGCCGGAGAGGTTCATGCGCGGGGCGTGACCGGGTGGCTGCCGGCGACATGCCGGGCACGGCGTGTATGCATCATCCCACCCTCAACGTCCGGCCCGCAAAAAGGTTGCTCGGGTGGGTCTTGCACGGGCGGGGCATGGCGATCACGCCATGCCATCGGCCTGCGCCCGCGTCAGCGCGCGCTGCTCGCGGCGCAGCCGCAGCCAGTCGGAGAACCGCTCCATGTACAGGTAGATCACCGGCGTGGTGTACAGCGTCACCAGCTGTGACAGCAGCAGGCCGCCGACGATCGCCACGCCGAGCGGGCGACGCAGCTCCGAGCCGATGCCGTTGCCCAGCGCCAGCGGCAGCGCGCCCAGCATCGCTGCGGCGGTGGTCATCATGATCGGACGGAAGCGCAACAGGCAGGCGCGGCGGATCGCGTCGCGCGCATTCATGCCGGTGCGCCGCGCCTCGATCGCGAAGTCGATCATCATGATCGCGTTCTTCTTGACGATGCCGATCAGCAGCACGATGCCGACGATGCCGTCCACCGACAGGCTCATGCCGCAGATGATCAGCGCCAGCAGCGCGCCGACACCGGCCGGCGGCAGCGTGGAGATGATCGTCAGCGGGTGGATGTAGCTCTCGTACAGCACGCCCAGCACGATGTAGATCACCACGATCGCGGCCAGCAGCAGCAGCACTTCGTCACCGAGCGAGGAGGTGAACTCGGCCGCCTTGCCGACGAACTCGCCGCGCACCTGCGGCGGAAACTTCAGCTGCGCCTCGATCTGGTGGATCGCCGAGACCGCGTCGGACAGCGAGTAGCCCGGGGCCACGTTGAACGACAGCGTCACCGCCGGCAGCTGCTGCTGGTGGCTGACCACCAGCGGCGCGCTGGTGACCTGGGCGCTGGCCAGCGAGGACAGCGGAATGGTGCCACCGGCGCCGATCTGGAAGCCCACGTTGCCGGTGTTGCCGATGCCCGAGGGGGTGGCCGAGTTGCTCGACTTGACCTGGCCGAAGCTGGTCGCGTTGCTGCCGGTGAGCGCGCCGTTGCCGTTGCCGCGCACGGTCAGCTTGGTCAGCAGGTCGTTGCTGTTGCGGAACTCCGGCGCCACCTCCAGCACCACGCGGTACTGGTTGAGCTGGGTGAAGATGGTGGAGATCTGGCGCTGGCCGAACGCGTCGTACAGCGTGTCGTCGATGGTCTGCACCGGCACGCCGAGGCGGCTGGCCTTTTCGCGGTCGATGGTGAGCTTGAGCGCGTTGCCGCTGTCGGCAAGGTTGTTGTCGACGTCGGCCAGCTCCGGCCGCTGGCGCATCGCCTGGGTCATCTGCGCGGCGTAGCCGGCCAGCTCGGTCGAGTTCACCTCGGACAGCGAGTACTGGTATTCGGTGGCCGAGACGGTGCTGTCCAGCGTCACGTCCTGCACCGGCTTCAGGTACAGCGCCACGCCGGGGATGTCGGCCACCTCGCGCTGCAGCCGCGGCAGCAGCTTGTCCAGGCCGTCGCGCTGGCTGCGCTCCTTCAGCACGATGCTGAGCTGGCCCTGGTTGAGCGTCGGATTGATGGTGCCCGCGCCGATGAACGCGGCCACGCCGGCCACCGCCGGATCCTTGCGCAGCGCGTCGGCCACCGCCTGGGTGCGCCGCTCCATCTGCGGAAACGCGATGTTGTCGTCCGCCTGCACCACGCCGGTGATCAGGCCGGTGTCCTGCTCCGGCAGCAGGCTCTTGGGAATGGCGATGTACAGGAACACCGTGACCGCCACGCTGATCGCGGCCACCAGCATGGTCAGCCGCTGATGATCGAGCACCCAGTCGAGCGAGCGCTCGTAGCTGCCGACAATGCGCGACCACACGGTGCGCCGGCCGGCGGCGGCGTGGCGCTCGTGCGCATCGTCGCCTTCGGGCAATTGGTCGGGCTTGAGCAGGTAGGCGCACATCATCGGCGTCAGCGTCAGCGACACCAGCATCGAGATGCTCACCGCGATCGTCAGCACCCAGGCGAATTCGTGGAACAGCCGGCCGGTGACGCCGGGCATCAGCAGCAGCGGCAGGAACACCGCGACCAGCGACACGGTCAGCGACAGCACGGTGAAGCCGATCTCCTTGGCGCCCAGCTCGGCCGCCTCCGGGCCGCTCTTGCCCTGCTCGATGTAGCGCACGATGTTCTCGATCATCACGATCGCATCGTCCACCACGAAGCCGGTGGCCACGGTCAGCGCCATCAGCGACAGGTTGTCCAGCGACATGCCGGTGAACGCCATCACGCCGAACGTGCCCAGCAGCGACAGCGGCACCGCCACCGACGGAATCACCGTGGCCCACAGCCGGCGCAGGAACACGAAGATCACGCCGACCACCAGGAACACGGTGAGGATCAGGGTGAACTCCACGTCGTGCACCGAGGCGCGGATGGTCACCGTGCGGTCGGCGAACACGTCCAGATGCACGTCGGCCGGCAGCGCGCTGCGCAGCTCGGGCAGGATCGCGCGGATCTGCTGCACCGTCTGCACGATGTTGGCGCCGGGCTGGCGGCGGATGTCCAGCAGCACCGCCGGCTTGCCGTTGGCCCACGCGGCGAGCTGGTCGTTCTCCACGCCGTCGACCACGTTGGCGACGTCCTTGAGCCGTACCGGCGCGTTGTTCTTGTAGCTGATGATGGTGTTCTTGTATTCGGCGGCGTCGGTGAGCTGGTCGTTGGTGCCGATCGAGTAGCTCTGCGTCTTGCCGTTGAGCGTGCCCTTGGGCGCATTGACGTTGGCCTGGGTCAGCGCGCTGCGCACGTCCTCCATGGTCAGGCCGAGGTTGGCCAGCTGCGCCGGGTTCACCTGCACGCGCACGGCCGGGCGCACGTTGCCGGCGATCGACACCAGCCCCACGCCCTGCACCTGCGACAGCTTCTGCGCCAGGATCGAGTCGGCCAGGTCGTTGACGTCGCGCAGCGGGCGGCTGTTCGACTGCAGCGACAGCGTGAGGATCGGCGCGTCGGCCGGATTGACGCGGTTGTACACCGGCGGATACGGCAGGTTGCCGGGCAGCGTGCCCTTGGCCTGGTTGATCGCCGCCTGCACGTCCTGCGCGGCAATGTCGATGTCGCGGTCCATCGCGAACTGCAGCACGATGGTGGACAGCCCGGCGGAGGAGTCCGAGCTCATCATGCTCAGGCCGGAGATCTGCCCCAGGTTGCGCTCCAGCGGCGTGGTGATCAGCGACGCCATGGTGGTGGCGCTGGCGCCCGGATACTGCGTGGTCACCACCAGGCTGGGCGCCTCGATCTCCGGCAGCGCCGACACCGGCAGCTGGCGGAAGCCGAGGATGCCGAGCAGCAGCACCGCCACCATCAGCAGCGAGGTGGCGATCGGCCGGCGAATGAAGAGCGTCGAGAATCCCATGGCTATCCGTGAGGTGTGGGTACGGCCGCCGCCGCGGAAATGGCCGGACGGTCGCGGACGGGTCATGCGCGCAGCGCGCAGCGCCCTCAGTGGTGACGCATGTTGCCGCCCTTGCTGTCCTTCTTCGCCTTGTCCAGCTGCGCTGCGGTGGGCGCGGCCGGCACCTGGCCCGGCTTGAGTGCGTTGACCTTGCTGCCCGGCTTGAGCCGGAACTGGCCCTCGGTCACCACCTGTTCGCCGACCTTGAGCCCGCTGCCGATCATCACGTGGCTGTCGCCCACCTCGCCGGCCACCAGCACCGGCTGCATCTTCACCGTGCTGTCGGCCTGCACCTGGTACACGTAGTCGCCGTCCGGGCCGCGCTGCACCGCCTGCGCCGGAATCACCAGGCCGCCGTCGACGGTGTTGACCAGCAGCCGCACGTTGACGAACTGCCCCGGCCACAGCTCGTTCTTGCTGTTCGGAAATTCCGACTTCAGCCGGAACGTGCCGGTGGTGGTATCGATCTGGTTGTCGATCACCTTGAGCACGCCGTCGCTGGCGATCGGATGCGCGTCGACCCGGTCGAGCGCCGTGACCTGCAGCGGCGTGGCACCCAGCGCGGCCTTGCGCACCAGGTCGAGGTTCTGCTCGGGCAGGCTGAACATCACGTAGATCGGGTGCAGCTGGGTCAGCGTGACGATCGCCGTGCTGGTGCTCACCACATTGCCCGGATCGACGCCGCGGATGCCGGCCAGGCCGTCGATCGGCGAGTGGATCCGGGTGTAGTCGAGCTGCACCTTGGCATCGCGGATGGCCGCGTCGTCGGCGGCCACCGCCGCCTGGTACTGGGCGACGGTGTTCTTCTGCGTGACCTGGTCGATCTTCGCCACGTACTGGCTGTACTTGGGGTCCTGCGAGCGGTCGTAGTTGCTGCGCGCGGTGGCCAGCAGCGCCTCGTCCTGGCTGCGCTTGCCCAGCGCCTGGTCATAGCTGGCCTGGAACGTGCGCGGATCGATCTGCGCCAGCACCTCGCCCTTCTTCACCGGCTGACCCTCGGTGAAGTTCAGGCTCAGCAGCAGGCC
>JAJXTX010000005.1 GCA_021783385.1 Pseudomonadota bacterium | reverse complement strand
GCTTGAGCACCGTGTTGAGCAGCCAGTCGTTCTCGCAGGTGTAGACCGCGTTGAGGCGGTTGTAGGAGCACATCACCGCGCCGGGGTGTCCGGTGTCGATGGCGATCTCGAAGGCCAGCAGGTCCGATTCGCGCGCTGCAGTCGGCGTGATATTCGAACTGAGCGTGGTGCGCGCCGTCTCCAGATCGTTGAGCGCGAAGTGCTTGATGGTGGAGACGAGATGCTGGCTCTGCACACCCGCGATCGCGTTGCCGACGATCAGGCCGGTGAGCAGCGGGTCCTCGCCCGCATATTCAAAGTTGCGGCCGTTGCGCGGGTCGCGCACCAGATCCGCACCGCCGGCCAGCATGACGTTGAAGCCGCGGCGGTGCGCCTCGCTGCCGATCATTGCGCCACCGGCGTAGGCCAGCGCGGGATCGAAGCTGGCTGCGGTCGCCAGACCTGACGGCAGGGCAGTAGCACCCAGCTTGAGCGGCTTGGCGACACCAAGGCCAGCATCGCTTTCCTGTATGGCAGGCAGACCCAACCGCTGGATCGCCGGACCGTAACCTGCCGAACCCAGCGCGCCCGGCGACATGATGTGGCCGTTCTCGGTGTCGCCAAACTGGATGCTGATCAGCTGGAATTTTTCATCCTGTGTCATGGCCTCCAGCGTCAGCGTCGCACGCTGGTCGGGCGACAGTCTGGGATTCAGCCATGGGCGTGCCATGTGGCCCGCAGCGCCAGCGGCACTGGCTCCGGAGCATGCCAGCATCGCCAGGCTGATGAAGAAGGCAGTGGGAGTCTTGTGGACTGTCATGATTTTCTCGCTTGTGTTGCCAGATGGAGTGCAGACAGGTTCAACCGTGAGTCGTGATGGATGGCGTCCGCCTGCGTGATTTTCAGAAAGCACCTCGAGCTGGCCGGATGGGGCGATCCACAGCCCGGTGGCTGCGCTTGAGTGCAAGGGCTCTGTATGGAAATGCTCATGATGCGGCCCGCCAAGGTTTGCGACTCAATCCGGCCAGCACGGCCCAGGTCGTCATCGCGAGGCATGGTTGGTGGCGGTACCAGGAATACACCGCGCGGATGCGCGGTTTGCGCGTGGCGTCGAGGCGGCCGCCTGGGAATGCTTGTTGCCGATAAACCAGCTCGGCCTGCGCGCCCCAGGTGTCCCATTCTTGCAAGAAGCGTGTGCCGCTCTCGTCACTGGGCATTTCCACCTATCTCATTCCGATCCGCGCGATCAGTCCATCGCAAGCCGGTTCGGACAATCGCTCCGCCTGCTTCCACCACTGCTCGGCTCGATCATCACTTCGACCGCGTCCAGACAGCTACGTAGTCCACCAGCATGGCATGCCCTGGCTCGGTCGCGGCGACCGGCGTATACCCGGACCTGCTGACACGGTTGGGAAAATCTCCACCGACAGCCACATTCAAGATCAGGAACATACCTTCGCGCGTGCTCATGCGCTGCCACGTCGCAGTCGGCACGTCAGTCTTGCGCAGCGTGTGATACAACTGGCCATCGACATACCAGCGCAGCTCCTGCGGTCGCACGCGACGGTCCCACTCGACGGTATAGACGTGGAAATCCGCCTGGCACGTCGAACCCGGACAGGGCACATTCGACGACAGGCCGCGCTTCTCTTTGCAAGGCCCCCCGGGTGACACGCCGCAGTGAAGCGTGCCCCAGACGCGATCCAGACCGTTGACGTTCTCCGCCACGTCCACCTCGCCGCTCCTAGGCCAGTCGAGCTGCTTTCGAAAGCTGCGCCCCAGTGCCCAGAACGCTGGCCAGTAACCCAGCGCGTGAGCGCCGTGCACGTCCGGCATGCGGATTCGCGCTTCGATCCGCAGTAGTCCACCGGCGGGGGCATGGAAGTCATCACGGCGGGTTTCAATGCGAGCCGATGTCCATGTGCCGTAGGCGTCGCGCCGGGGGACGATACGCAAGTGGCCTTCGCCGTCCAGACTCAGATTTTCCGGGTTCGCGGTATTCGCCTCTATCTCGTGGGTACCCCAGTTTGCTGCTGCTCCCGGATACCCATGGCCCAGATCGATCCCCCAAAGCGCGGACGATGGCAACTGCCCGCTCGGTCCGTTGAAGTCGTCCGAGAACTGCAGGGTCCAGCCGGGCATAGTCGGTACGTCGGCCCGTGCTTCCGGAACCTTCAGGCTCATCAGCAGCAAGGCCAGCATCCCCAGGCATCGAGCCGCTGCACGTCGGTGTGACGGGCTCACTCCGGATGTCGCCGGACCAGACCGATTCATAAGATGTTCCTTTAAGACAAAGGGCTGGAGGCCGCGGGATCGTGAAGCCGCGGTTTCAGGCACTGCTGGGTCGTGCACATTCCCGAATAGCTTCAACGAGGACGGCAAAACAGGATGCCAGCACGAATTTGCCGGGCCAGGTCCCACTTGACCGTCTTGAAGCGGCTCAGTGCATGGCCTTTTGTGCGCCATGCACTGCCCCATCATCAGGTAACAAGAGTTTCTGGTTGACGTCGATGGCTAACCAGATGACGCAGTCGTCACAGCTCCATGCTGAACGTGAGATCGTAGCGAGTGTCGAAGCGGAAGAATCCCTTGGGAACTTGTAGTCCGCTGGTATTGACGATCTCATGTGTCTTGTATGTCGAATTCAGGATATTGGCTGCCTGCAGCGAAATCTTCATATGCTTATTCAGTGCATAGCTCAGCGACGCATCCATCTGCCCCTGACCAGTGGCCATCACCGGCAGGAAAGGATAATCCGCTTCCGTGGCCGTGATCAGGAAGGCCGAGCGCCAGTTCCAGACAACCTTGGCATTGAAGGGGCCCTTGCCATAATAGAGCCCAAGATTGAGGCTGTCCCGAGAGAGTTCTTGTGGCGGGAGTTTGGTTTGATTGACACATTGCGTGGCGGCGGCATAACCATAGGCACAGTAGTTGACTGAGCCGAAATTCATCCCGATCGGCTTGATGTAGGTGTAGTTGGCATTCGCTCCAAGGCCAGACAGCCAGCCGGGCAGGAACGAGAACGTTTGCTGATAAGCCAATTCCGCACCGTGCACACTGGCCTTGTGGTTGAGGTTGACCAGGCCCGCGGTATAGACCTCGGGGTAAGTCACGCCATTGTTGGTGACTGCCACGTTGGCCACGCTGGTGTCGTACTGGATCGTGTTGTTCAGTTTCTTCCAGAACAAGGTCGCGGACAGCTGGCCGACATTGGCGAAGTACCACTCGGTGGTGAGGTCGAAGTTCTGCGCCGTGATGGGCTTCAGGTAGGGATTGGTTCCCGATTGATAATTACCCACGGTCGGTACGGTAAGGCCGTTCGAGGGAGTGTAGGGCAGAAGCCCGGACACACCTTGCCCCGCCGCCAGCGACTGCAGACTCGGGCGATAGATCGCTCCGGAGTAAGCGAAGCGCGAGATGAGATTGTGGGTCCAGCCGATGGCCAGGTTGAAGCTTGGCAGCACATTGTTGTACGAGTTTGGCGCAGTGATCGGAGTGTACGCGCCGTTGGCAAAGCTGGTGTATTGCTGTTGCTGAGTGGGAGTCAGCGCACAGAACGTGCCTGGTGCGGCGGTGCCACCGGACGTTTGTATTGCACAATACGTTGCGATACTCGCGCCATTTTGAGCCAGCGACTGGTTGGGAAGTATCAAGTACCCCGTGGCATCATTCTGGGTATGCACGAAGCGAGCGCCGACATTGCCGCTGATTTCCAGATTGCTGAGGAAATCGGTGTTGTCGTTGCCAAAATTCAGCTGCACATAGGCAGCTTTGGTTTCTGTGGAGTTTGAAGAAATCTCCTGCGGAATGTAGTTTGTTCCCGGAACGAGTCCGACACGCTGGTAGTTGGTGTAGTACGCGCCGCCGAGACTGCCAGGGGGGGCGGAAGCCAGCCACTGAGCGTTGATTCCCCTCATGATGGCAACAGCTTGGTTAAATGACCGTGCTGGATCCACATTGACGTAGGGGGCAGTCACACCATAATTGGTGTTGAACGCCGGCAGATTGATGCTCACCGGCGTGGTAACCCCCGGAGTTTGCGCACCCGTAATCACTGGAGACCAGCCACCCCAAACCCAGGGTGAGCTGATGTTCTGATAGTTGAAGTCCGAGCTTTGCAGCGTCTCACCCTGTTTGTCGTAGCGCACGCCAAATTGAATCGTGTCTACGAAGTCCGCGTTGACGTCGAAGGTGCCATCCAGCCGGAAGGCGCGCTGATTACCCCAGGAGTGCCTGTATGCATCCATTGCGGAGGCATAGTAGAAATTGGCGGGATTTGCGAAATACTGGGCCGTCGTTTGGGAGGGTGTCGGTGAAAGCACGCTGATGCTGGGTACGCCATTGCCATGCGTGGTGATATCCCAATTGGCATTGGTCAACTGGCGCATGTAGTAATAAAGATAATTATAGTTGGACGTCGTGTATTGCCCATCTCCACTGAGATGCAGTCTGTCCGTCACGTTCCACTTTACGTTCAGGTTGAGATCGTTGGTGTTATAGCGGGTCGTGTATCCCGTGGTATCGAGCTGTGTCTGCGTGCCGCCATACCAGGTGGGCGTGAAGCTCGTCCCAACCGGGGCCGTGGTGATAACACCCGACGTCATGACGCCGCTGGAGTTATACGTGGGCGTGGTCCCAGCCAAAGGTATCCCGCAGGTCGTATAGCCACCGAAAGCACAAGCATCGGTTGAGGCCTGGAGGGTGCGCTCGTCGGTGGTTTCATCGTCCGATACGCCAACCCATTGCAGGGTGGCGCTCAATTTCTTGTCCGGGCTTTCCCATTGCAGTGCCATGTCATGGCCGAAGCGCTGGGACGTCTGGTTCTGGATACGCAAATCGCCACCCACGGGAACGTAGACATTTTGTCCTGGCGCCAAGCCCGGGAAGGCATCTACTACGCCGTTCGGAAGCGTGCAGCCGTTGCAGCGCTGCTGGTAATCAACAACAGAGATGGCATTGTCTGTCTGATTAATCCGACCAAACGCTACGGCACCCAGGATGCCGAAGCGACCCCAATCCGTACCAAAGTTGTGGCTGAACAGGCCCGACATATGTGGAGTGGGCTTCCTCGCCAACGTGCCCCAATCGGTGCCCACACTCACGGACGCGGTGGTCGGCTTGACGCTGTCGAAAGGCTTGCGCGTGTTCATGTCGATGGTGCCGGCAATGCCGCCATCGATCATGCTGGCGGTCTGGTTCTTGCTCACCACGACCGAGCCGATCAGTTCAGGGGCCACCGTGGAAAAGTTCAGCCCTTGGCCGCCGCCGGCGGAAAACACCGAGCCGCCGTTGATCAAGGTGCTGGTATAGGGCAGGCCCTGCAGGCTGATGTCCGTGCCCTGGATCGAGAAATGATCCGGATCGGCCTGGACGCCGAAGGAGCTCACCGTCACGCCAGGGAGGCGCTTCAACGCTTCAGTGACTGACGTGTCGGGCAACGAGCTCACATCTTGCGCCGAGATGGCGTCCACCACGGTATCCGCATATTTCTTGATTTGCTGAGCTCGGCTCAAGCTGGCCGCGTAACCGTTGACGGTCATGCCTGTCAGGGTGACAACGCCTTTTTTGTCGTTCTTGGAAGCCTTCTTGTCAGTAGCAGGCTTGGAGTCCTTGCTCGCGGTCTGCGCGGCTTGATCGTTCGCCGGCGGCGCGGCCTGCGCATGGAGCTGGCCTGCTGCGAACAGCGTCATCGCGATGGCAAAGGGCAGCCGCCGCTGCTGAAAGGCGCTGGACACATGCGAATAGATGGATTGCTTTTTCACTTCGACGCTCTCCTCAGATATTTCGTGAATGCTTGATCGATACAGCCTTCTAGGGTCATTGCCCCGGCCAGGCGCCCTGCTACCCGCGACTTGATCGCATGCCAATCGGCGTGCTGCGCATGCGCCGACACGCATTGGGCGGCCGCCATGGAGACATCGAGACCTTCCAGTACAAAGGACGGTTAGCCAGCACCCTTGGCCCCTGTATGCACGGCGTGTTCGTTACAGGTTTGTGCCTGGTCTCGTGCCCGCGGCAACAGGCAGCGTCGACGACCTTTCGGTGCGCATCGCACGCGATATATCGGATGGACATCGTTCCTCCCCTTGCATGGGGCGTCTTCGCGCATGCACCCCTTCTGGCAACGCAAGCTAGCCAAACATACCAGCGCTGTCAATAAAAAATACCAGCGCTGGTATATTCAGTGGAAACGGCCAAAATTTGGAACAGGTACACGCTTTCGGTTTCGGGTAGCATGGTGCACTGCAAGACATACAGGATGAGACGCCAGATACATGCCTGCGAGAATCGAAGACGTCGCTGCGCATGCGGGCGTATCCATCAAGACGGTATCCCGCGTCCTCAACGGTTACCCGAATGTGCGCGCCAACCTGCGCGCACGGATCGAGGCTTCGATCCATGAACTCAGTTATGTGCCCAACGCATCGGCGCGGGGCCTGGCGGGGAACCGCTCGTATCTGGTCGCGCTGCTGTACGACAACCCGACGGCTGCTTCCAGCTACATCATGGATTTGATCGTGGGTGTCCTGCAGGCATGCAAGGGGACGCCGTACAACGCTGTCCTGCATCCCTTCGATGCAGCGGACGATCTGGCCGCACGCATCGATGGCTTTGTGGCCCAGCATCGCCCGGATGCACTGGTTCTGGTTCCGCCGCATGCGAATAACGCCAAACTGCTGCAGCGTCTCCACGAACTCGACATGCGTTATTCGACGATCTCCTCGAAACTGCGCGAGTCATGCATCAACATCGGTTTCGACGAGCGCAAGGCGGCGGAGGACATCGTCGGTCACTTGGTTTCGCTCGGACATCAGCGGATTGGCCACATCACAGGACTGAGGGGGCATGGCGCGCGCACCTGGCGTCGCAGTGGCTATCGCGACGCGTTGCGCAAGGCCGGTATCGCGTATGACGAGTCGCTGGTGGCATCCGGGGATTTCACGTTCGCATCGGGTGTTGCGGCTGCCAGAGCGCTGCTTGATCAGGATCGTCCGCCCACGGCGATCTTTGCTGCGAACGACGACATGGCGTGCGGCGTGATGCGCGAAGCCTACGATCGGGGGTTGACCATCCCCGGTGATCTGTCGGTTTGCGGCTTCGACGGTACGCCGGCATCCCAGTTGATCTCGCCCGGACTGAGCACAGTACGCCAGCCGTGCCGCGAGATGGGACGCGTGGCTGTCGAAAGCGTACTGCAGGCGATCCGTGACCCGGTCATGCGCCAGCAGGAGCGGTTACCCTACCAGCTGCAACTACGCGAATCTTCGGCGGCACCCGGCAAGTCGTAGGATGAGCCAGGTGCCGTAGCTGGGCTCGCCATGGGCTTGTCGGACGGATTCACGGGGTGCGACATGACGGTGATTGACGACAAGGCCGACTTACCGATGCGTGGACTCCCACAAGACGGGATGACTGCTCACGCAGTGCCGTGCGCGCACCGCGTCGGCCGGGGGTTCATGGTGCTCTATGGCCTGGCCTATACGGGCTTGTGGATGGCGTTGCTGTCGCCGATTCTGGTGGGGTTGGCGATGCGCGTGAACGTGATCGATCCGGTGCATGCGGACTACAGTCTCTCACTTGTGGTCGGTGTGGGTGCGCTGACAGCGTTGTTCGGCAACCCGTTCTTTGGGCGACTGTCGGATCGCACAGCATCACGCTACGGTATGCGCCGACCCTGGCTGATTGGCGGCGCTCTGGGCGGCGTGGCAGGACTGATAGTCGTCGCGCAGGCGGCGTCGGTTTCGCAGCTTCTGCTGGGTTGGTGCATCACCCAACTCGCCTATAACGCGCAACTGGCGGCACTGGCAGCCATCCTTTCCGACCAGATCCCGGCGTCGCAGCGCGGTACGGTATCGGGCATCGTGAGCATCAGCCTGCCGCTGGGCATGGTTAGCGGCACCTTCCTGGCGCAGGCTCTCGTGGATTCCACGCTCGCCATCTTCATGGTGCCGGCGGTCATTGCATTGGCCTGTGCCATCGTCCTGGCTTGTGTACTGCACGACCACCGCCTGGTTCCGGCCCAGCGACCGCGTTACGGGTGGCGGGGGTTCCTCGGCAGCTTCTGGATCAATCCTTTGCGCTTTCTGGATTTCGCCTGGGTCTGGAGCGGCCGCTTCCTGCTCTATGCCGGAGTCGCTGTGCTGCTGACCTACCAGGGGTTCTACCTGATCCATCAGCTGAACTGCCCGCCGAGTGAGATGCCGCATCGTATCTTCCTGTCCACCCTGGTGCAGTCAAGCATGCTGGCCATCTTCAGCTTGCTCGGCGGCGGCTTGTCCGATGCCCTCGGGCGGCGCAAGGTTTTTGTATCCGGCGCGGCGCTGGTCTATGCACTGGCCCTGCTGTTGATCGCGATCACTGCCTCATATGCCTGGTTCCTCGCAGGCATGGCGATTGCCGGTATTGCGCAGGGCACGTACCTGGCAGTTGACCTCGCACTGCTGAACGACGTGCTGCCGGAGCGCGAAACCCATGCGGCCCGGAACCTGGGTATCTTCAACATCGCCAGTGTCTTGCCGCAGCTACTGATGCCCGCCATTGCCCCTGGCATCCTGGCTGAGAGCGGCGGGAGTTTTACGGTCCTTTTCATCATGGCGGCGATCCTTGTCGCGCTGGGCGCCTGGACCATCCTGCCGGTGCGGGGGGTGCGCTGAGGCCCCACTCGGCGCCCTGAAGCGGCCTGGAATCCCTGCCGGATCTTCCCATACTCCGAACGTAAGCCCCATGGCATCGGTCAGCAGCACAGCTGGCAGGCCCCGAGGCACAGGCTTGCGGTTTCGTTCGCTGGGAACGCGGATAAGCCCCGGTCACGCGGAATGGGCGTGGTGCCCGGAACGGCATCACCACCATGGTGTTGCCGGTCAGGCCACGATCATGCACGAGCAGATGATCAGGTGTCGGCGTCCGCCCGCTCAGCTGCCGACCACCGGCAGCGCGATGTAGCTGGCTTCGCCCGGCGCGTGATAGACGCGCTGGGTGGCCGGCTGGTAGTCGGCGGGCCTGGCCAGAAAGATGTTCGGCACGAAGGTCTGCGGATTGCGGTCGTACAGCGGAAACCAGCTCGACTGCACCTGCACCATGATGCGGTGGCCGGGCAGGAACACGTGGTTCGCTGCGGGTAGGGCGAAGCGATAGGCCAGCGGCTGGTTGGCGGCGAGCGGGACGGGGTGGTCGAAGCCCTCGCGGTAGCGGCCGCGGAAGATGTCCATCGCCACCGCCAGCTGGTAGCCGCCCAGCTCCGGCTGCGCGGCTACCTGGTCGGGGTAGACGTCGATCAGCTTGACCACCCAGTCGCTGTCGGTGCCGCTGGTGGAGGCCACCAGATGGACGTCCGGCGCGCCGCTGATGGTGAGCGGCGCGGTGAGCACGTCGGAGGTGTAGGTCAGCACGTCGGTGCGGCCGGAAGCCTCGCGCTGGTCGTCCACCAGCCACTGCGACCAGGTAAGGCCGTGGTCGTAGCCGATCGGCTGGATCGGACGTGCGCGGAACGGCACCGGGTGGGCCGGGTCGGACACGTAGGCATCGAACGCCGCACCGGTGGTCGGTGCGCTGAAGCCCAGCTTGCGGCCGGGCTCCAGATACAGCGGGCGGCTGCTGCCGGGGCAGCCGTGCTCGCAGGCCAGCGGCCAGCGCTCGAGCCGCTGCCAGCGATCGCTGCCGGTCTGGAACGCGGTGACCGGGGCGAGGTCGGCCTTCGGTGCGCCGTCCTTGAGGTACTGCGCCAGGAACGGACGCAGGATGTGCTCGCGAAAATAGCGCCCGGTATCGCTGCCGAAGCGGATCGCGCCGAGCGCACTGCCGTCGCCGATCTCCTGGCCGTGATGCCATGGCCCCATCACCAGCTTGACCATCTGGCCGGTGGTGTCCTTCGGCTTGATCGCGCGGTACACCGCCAGCGCACCGTAGATGTCCTCCTGATCCCACAGGCTGTGCACCAGCATCACCGGCACGGTCAGCGGCTGCGCGGCGAGCAGCTTGTCCACCGCCTGATCGCGCCAGAACGCGTCGTAGGCGGGGTGCGCCAGCAGCTTGTTCCAGAAGCCGAGCTGCTGCATGCCGTAGGCCTGGCCCAGCGCACCGGCCGAGCCGTAGTGCATGAACAGGTCGTACTCGTCGTGGTAGTTCGTCCACCACTTGATGCTGTTGTCGCGGCTGGCGGTCTGCTCGTAGATGTAGCTCATGTTCTGTTCGCGGAAGGCGCCGTTGTGAAACCAGTCGTCGCCCATCCAGCCGTCCACCATCGGGTTCATCGGCACCGACACCTTCAGCGCCGGATGCGGATGCACCAGCGCCATCAGCGGCTCGAAGCCGTCATAGGAGATGCCGATGGTGCCGACCTTGCCGTTCGATTCGGGGATGTTCTTCACCAGCCAGTCGATGGTGTCGTACGTATCGGTGGCGTCGTCCACCGGGGTGGGATTGAGCGGGCCGTGCACCGGCCGGTTCATCACGTAGTCGCCCCCGGAGCCGTACTTGCCGCGCACGTCCTGCACCACGCGGATGTAGTGGTCTTCCACGATCACGTCGGTGACGTTGTCGTAGCCCTCGAGCATCGGGCCGAGGTGGCCGCTGGGGGTGTGGCTGGTCAGCTCCCTCGCGTCGTAGGGCGTGCGCGTGAGCACGATGCCGGCGTGGGTCGCCCCTTTCGGAATCAGGATGATGGTGCGCAGCTTGACGCCGTCGCGCATCGGGATCATCACCTCGCGCCGCACGTAGTCGTAGCTGTCGGTAGCCGGCACGAAGTGCGCCGGCGTCTCGCTGGGATAGCCGGGGTATTGCGCGGCGGGCGGGTCGGCCGCCAGCGCGGCGCCGCCGAGCGTCAGCAGCAGGGCGAACAATGCAGGCAGCAGCCCGCGCTGCGTGATCACGGCACGACGATGCTTCATGGACAACCCCCTTGGTAGACAACCGATGCCAGTGTATAGGTTGGTCGTGGATCGCGTCGCCGGGTATGACGCTCTGCCCGTCACGGCAGCATGACGCGCCCGGGCCGATTAATGCATGCGGGGGTCATCGGGGACTATGATCGTGCGGCGGCGGATGCGCACGCGGCGGTCAGTCAGAGGGAGGCGGCATCATGGGTGTTTCTTCGTGGCAGCGGCGCGCACGGCTGGCTGGTCTGGGCATGCTTGCCTGGTTCGGGCTGATCAATGTGTCCCACGCCATTCCCGCGTTTGCGCGGCAGACCGGGCAGGCCTGCGTGGCCTGCCACGTGAGCTTCCCCGAGCTCACCCCCTACGGACGCATGTTCAAGCTCAGCGGCTACACCATCGGCACGCGGCAGGCGCTGCCGCTGGCGCTGATGGCGCAGTTCGGGGTGACCCATGTGCGTAACAACCGCGACGACCAGGGCCAGAAGATCGTGCCCAAGACCGACAAGCCGGTGCTCTCTGCCGCCAGCGTGTTCCTCGGCGGCAAGATCAACGACAACATCGGCGGCTGGGTCCAGTGGACCTACAACAATCTTGCCGGCAACGGCGATGTCGGCCACAGCGGCATCGACAACACCGATCTGCGCATCGTCGGCCGCTCGGACAACGCCAGCGACACCGACATGCGCTGGCTGTACGGCATCACCGTCAACAACAACCCCACGGTGCAGGACGTGTGGAACAGCACGCCGGCTTTCGGCTTCCCGTTCACCACACCGCCGAACGGCATCGGCGCAGCCGCGGCCACCATGCTCGACGGCCAGCTCGGCCAGCAGGTGGCGGGCGTGGGCGGCTACGTCTACTGGAAGCGCACCATTTACGCGGAGCTGTCCGGCTACCAGACCGCCGACGGGTTCTTCGCGCCGCTGCGCGCCGGCACCGATATCCAGACGCCGGGCGGCGTGCATCGGCTGAGCGGCGTGGATCCCTACTGGCGCCTCGCCTGGAACCACGAATGGGGCGCCAACTCGCTGATGCTGGGTACCTACGGCACGATCCTGCGGCTGTACCCCGACAACACCATGCCGTTCACGCCGACCGACAAGTTCACCGACATCGCGGTCGACGCGCAGTTCCAGCACATCAGCCAACTGCACACCTACTCGTTCCAGTTCACCCGCATCCACGAGAACCAGGATTACCGCGCCAGCTATCCGGCCACTCTCGCCGGTGCGCCGATCGGCGCCGGACCGGCACCGGCCAACGCGCACGACACGCTGATCACCGACAAGCTCAAGGGCACGTTCTATTTCAACCGCCAGTACGGCGCGTCGCTGGCGGTGATCCGCACCCGCGGCACGCCCGATTCGGGCCTCTACGCGCCGGGCTCGGTCGGCGGCAGCGCCAATGGCCGGCCGGACACGCAGGGCTACATCCTCGAACTCGATTACCTGCCGCTGCAGAACCTGCGCCTGATGCTGCAGTACTACGCCTACAGCAAGTTCAACGGTGCGCGGCGCAACTACGACGGCGCCGGCCGTCCGGCCAGCGCCAACAACACCGTGTTTGCCAACCTGTGGCTGGTCTACTGACATGCCTGCCAGCGCAGGCTCCACCTTACGCGGAGAGTGCACCATGATCAGCACGCGCATGCCCGTTACCCTCAGCATGGCCCTGCTGCTCGGCATCCTCGCCATGCCGGCGGCGGCGCAGACCACGCCCGCGCTCTCGGCCAAGCCGTCGGTATCGACGGCCGCCAGCGACGATGCGGCGATCAAGCTGGCCACCCAGGTCTGCTCCAGCTGCCACGGCCCCGGTGGCAACAGCAAGTCGCCGACCTTCCCGCGGCTGGCCGGGCAGCAGCAGGCCTACCTCGTGGCGCAGATCAAGGACTTCAAGGACGGCAAGCGCCACGAGCAGGAGGCGCACGACTACATGCTGGGCATGGCCACGCTGATCGACGATCCCACTGCCGAGGCACTCGGCCGCTATTTCGCCAGCCAGCCGCACCCGAAGGGCATTCCCGGCAAGCCGGCCGAGGTGGCCGCCGGCAAGAAGATCTTCGAGCAGGGCATTCCCGGGCAGGTGGTGGCCTGCGCCACCTGCCACGGCCCTCACGCCGAGGGCAACGGCATCTTTCCGCGTCTGGCCGACCAGCACGCGGCATACATCGTGCGGCAGCTGACGGTGATCCAGCGCAACCTGCGCAACTCGCCGGTGATGCACGGCATCATCAAGAACCTCACGCCGGAAGACATGAAAAACGTGGCGGCCTACCTGCAGTCCCTGTAAGGACGCTGTTGCAGGATCGGGTCATCGAAGGGTTGCGATGCTGGCGGGAGATAGATCGGCAGGCACGTGTTGCCAGGGGCATGACGAGCCACATCAGGCGCGTCCTGCCCGCTGCGTGATGCCGTCCCGGCGCGTGATGGCGGGCAAGCCGGAGCCGGCGCAGGGGGGCAGGTTGTCGTCGTTCGGCTGCTCCGGATGTGCCTTGCAGGGATTCTCTTCCTGCTGAGGCGGCGGTTTCGGCCTGACCGCCTCAAGTTTTCCGCGCCGCTGCCGAAGCATGGGGCAATCGTACCGTTACCGACCTGAATCCAGCGGCACGCAGATTGGAGAGCACGTTTGGATTTATCGGTTGTCCCCGACTTTCTTGCCATCGGCGGCCTGGTGCTGGTGTTCGCCTCGCTGCTCAGGCGGACGCGGCAGACCCGGCTGCGCTACTGGCTGGTCGGCTGGATCCTGCTGCTGGTCCACATCGCGGCGCAGCTGCTGAACCGCAATGCAGGTGCCAGTGCGGTGGCCGACGCGGCGCTGGCGATGTCGCTGTCGATGCTGCTGCTGGCCAGCGTGGCCTTTATCTGGGCCGGCAATGACGTGCGGCGAGCGTGGTCGCGCGATCTCTCGGTGACATTGCTGGCGACCGTGCCGGACGTGGCCTTTTTCGTATGCGCGGCCTATGGCGTCCAGTCCATGCCAACCTACCTTGGCCTGACGGTGGCCGGGGTGATGACGACGCTGTGGACATTCCGTGGCGGGCGGCGTGATACGGATGGCCGTTACCGCCTCTGGCGCCTTCCCTGCATCGTTGCCGCCTATGTGATCCAGGCCGGGTTGGTACTGCATGGATTGATCGAGGTGGCACTCATCTGGATGCTGTTCTGGCACTATCTCGCGGCGGCGTTTTTCTTCCATCGCGGCGCACCGCAGTCCACCGTGGGGGTCTTGTTCACCACGCTGAGCTTTGTCGCCTGGGCGGCCGTGTTCCCGGTGGCGTATGCGCTGCAGATGTTCCTGCCAGCGGTGAAGCTGGAGAACGAGGTCTGGAACCTGCCGAAGTTTCTGGTGGCCACCGGCATGATCTTCACCCTGCTGGAGGAGCAGATCGGACTGGCCGAGCACGCCTCGATGCACGATGCGCTGACCGGGCTGCCGAATCGGCGCGTGTTCGTGGAGCGTCTGGAAACCGCACTGGCACAGGCGAGGAATGCCCATGGCCGGTTTGCGGTGCTGGTGATCGATCTGGACGACTTCAAGCGCATCAACGATTCCCTCGGCCACGCTGCGGGCGACGCGCTGCTGCAGTCGGTGGCGAAGTTGCTGCAGGCCAGTGTCCGTGGTGGCGACACGCTGGCGCGCCTGGGTGGCGACGAGTTTGCCGCGATCCTGCCCGACCTGCCCGACCGCGCCGCGGCGGAGCGCGTGATAGGCAAGTTAGAAAGCGCGCTCGCGGCCGGCACCGACTTCCAGGGCCGCCTTCTCACCATCAGTGCCAGCATTGGTTGTTCGCTCTATCCGGATGACGGGCTCGACGAAACGCGGTTGTACGCGATCGCAGACCGCGCCATGTACACCAGCAAGCTGGAGGGTCGGCCGCACGCATCCGACCCGGACGAGTCCGGGAGCGGCAGATGACGCCAGCGACCGGCTTCACGGGCTGGTACGTACCCTGCTGCGTCGCCGGGCTTGCGCCAGGGCAGGTCGCTGGCGGGTATTCAGGGCGCGGCACTTCCGGGAATCAGCGCCAGCAGATCGGTCACGTCCACGCTGGTCTGGCTGAGCACGGTGGCGGCCTGGCCGCGGTGATGCGTCTGGTGGTTGAAGAAAGGCTGCATCAGCGCCCCGAACGAGCGGCGGAAGGTCTGCCCGGCGTGGTTCGCATAGGCCAGCGGCTGCGCGTAGTCCGATTCGCCAGCCTCGCTGCACAGCGCCACAATCACCGCATCCATCGACTGCCGCGCTGCCCGCAACGCGGCGAGGCCGGCGTGCAGCGCGGTGACATTCAACCGCGATGCCGTCTCATCCAGCTTGGCATTCATCCATCGGTGGTAGTGGGCCATCAAGACAAAACGCGGGCGAGCGACCAGGTTCCTCCGCGAGCCGCCTGCCGCGCACGATGCCTGTCACTGCTGTCCAGGATGCGCAAGCCGTGTCGCGCAGCCGGCGTCCGCAGCTTGTGGTGGCAGAGCTGCGGGCGTATACGGTGTGTATCGGATCGTTTGTCCTTGCACAGTGACATGGCCCGACCGGAAATGCGCATATGACACGCCACAGAGCGCCATCGAAAGTGCCGACCCATCGGGTCGACTGGAGCAATCCGCGCCTGGAATCGCTGCTGCAGAAAACCGAGAACTGGCAGATCGACAACCGCGGCAGCTTTCCGCCACAGCACGTCGAAATCCACGTCGGCTGGGGTGCCGGCGCGAGCAAACCCGCGGCGCTGGTATGGGAGCGCGAAGACGTGATGGTGCTGGAAACCGCTTTCACCCTTGCGCCCGGCGAACATGTGCGAGTGGACAAGTCGTTCGGCGACGGGCTGCAGACGCGCTGGGGCACGGTGGCGGAGAGCCGCGCCGGTAAACGCGCCGGCGACGAGGAAGCCAACATCCACGTGCACTGGGTGCACATACGTTGAGCCGCACCCGCGCACGATCGCAAAAATCTGTCGCTGCCGTCGTCGAACCGCCATGCGCGGTACCATGGCCGGGGGAATGTTGCCGGAACATTCACGACCGGAAGCCGGTGGGGCACCATGGAACTGCGCACCAATCCGATCCTGCCGCACGGCCGCCTGCCGGCGCGCGGCATGCACTTCTTCTTCGCGCTGCTGCCGGACGAGCCGGCACGTGAGGAAATCTCGCGGACCGGCGAACGCTTCCGCAAGTCGCACCGGCTGACCGGTACCCCGGTGGATCCCCGCGATCTGCACCTCACCCTGTGCGACATGGGCAAGCCGGAGTGGCTGGAACAGTCGCTGGAAAGCATGCTGATGGCTGCCGCCGGAAAGGTGCGCGCCACCGCATTCCCCGTGACGCTGGATTCGGCGATGCGGCTCAGCGCAGCGCATGACAACCAGTTCCCGTTCGTGTTGGGTGCGGACAATCCCACCGCAGCCGCTACCCTGGCCCTGCGCCGCTCCATCGCGGAGGCGCAGCAGCAGCTTGGGCTGCGCGTCGTTGGCGTCTCCAGCTACCTGCCGCACGTCACCCTGCTGCGCGGCAGCAGCATCGACGCGGTACAGGAGTCGATGACGCCGATCGGCTGGATCGCGCGCGAGTTCGTGCTGATCCGCAGCTTCTTCGGCCAGTCCCGTCACGAAGTGATCGGCCGCTGGCCGCTGGGCGTCGCGCCCGAACCCGAGCGTTTCGACCTGATCGGCCTAGATAACCTGCCTGAGTTGCTCCAGTAACACGACCTGTTCGGCTCGCCGCGGGCCGGCTGATCGGCGTGTCCGCCGTCGATGCCCGCCAGCGGTTTGTGCGCCGACGCGCGCGCCGGATTTGTATTGAGCAATGCTTTTGGAGCGCATCTGCCGTAACGCGATAGCCAACCTCGGACATCGTTCCAAGGCCATTCACGCGTCCCCGACTTTCGTCCCTGCCTGCCGCTTTCGGCTGGGTGGGCTGTCAGTCGACATCGGGTGAATCTTGCTGACTGCGGCAGCGCGGGAAGTGGAAGTGCTCGGGAACCGGGTCGTCGCCTCCGGCGCAGAGCGGCTGGCAGCGCAGCAGCCGCCACCCGGCGAGCAGGCTGCCTCGCCACGGACCGAAGCGTACCAGGGCAATGCGTGCATAATCGGAGCAGCCGGGGTGGAAGCGGCAGCGCTGTCCAAGCAGAGGGCTGAGCCAGCGCTTGTACAAACGCAGCAACCACAGTATCAAGCGGGTAGGGATGTTCACGTTGCCAGTACGGCCTGCGGCATGGAGTAGTACAAGTATTCCAGAAGTTGCTTGCTGGTGTAGTACACATGGGCTATAACACCCGGCCGCCACGGCCAAAAACGGTGAAGGGATATGGCGAAAACGACGCGTAGTTCGACCGCTGCCAAGGCACACAAGGGCAAGACTTCGGCCAAGGCGCAGGATGT
This sequence comes from Pseudomonadota bacterium, assembly GCA_021783385.1. GTDB lineage: Bacteria > Pseudomonadota > Gammaproteobacteria > Xanthomonadales > Rhodanobacteraceae > Rhodanobacter. The sequence goes on along the minus strand of JAJXTX010000005.1, from coordinate 13,495 downwards.
CAAGACCAGGTCGAAGGCAGTGGCCAGCAAGGGGCAGGCGGTGAAGAGCAGCAAGGCATCCAGCAAAACGACGCGCGTCGCAGCCAAACCTGCGCCCAGCAAGGCAGTGGTGAAAAAGACGGCGGCGAAAGCGGCTGCGAAGAAAGTGTTGCCGAAGCCCGCCGCCGCGAAGAAGCCCGCAGCGAAGAAGGTTGCCGTCGCCAAATCCCTCCCTGGAAAAGTCGCGAAGCCGGTCAAGTCCGCGCCGAAAAAAACCGCCGCCAAACCGGCAGCGGTGAAGCAAGTTGCGCCGAAGAAAGTCGTCGCCAAGAAAGCGCCGGCCCCCAAGGCTGCGGTGGGCAAAACGGCAGCCAAGGCACCGGCCAAGCCGGCGCCCTCGGCAGCAATCAAGAAACATGCGGCGCCAACCAGGCCGGCGGCAAAGCCTGCTCTGCAGTCGGCCAGCAAGCCCACGGCAAAGCCAGACGGCAAGTCCGCCAAGCCGGCGCCGATCGCGCCGGTCAAGCACGTATCCCCGCCGCCCTCCACCACGCTCTACAAGGGCAAGGTGGCGAGCGCCACCGCCATGGTGACGCCGCGTGCAGCCACGGCTGCCGCACCTCACGCTTCCTCCAACAAAAATCAGAAAACCTCGTCGTCCACCATGAATAAACTGGCTGTAAAAAAACTCGATAACGGCATCACCCGCGAAGACGGGCGCTACGCACTGCCATCCACCACCACCATCATCCTGCCCAAGGGATACCACCCTTCCAGCGGCGAGGAGTACATGAATCCGCAGCACCTGGCCTACTTCCGCAACAAGCTGCGCGACTGGCGTGATCAGCTGGTGGAAGAGTCGCGCCAGACGATGGACAACCTGCGCGACGAGGTGCGTGACGTGGGCGACGAGGCCGAGCGCGCCACCCGCGAAACCGAGAACTCGCTGGAACTGCGTACCCGTGATCGCTATCGCAAGCTGATTTCCAAGATCGACAAGGCGCTGCGCCGGATCGAGGAGGGCAGCTACGGTTTCTGCGAGGAAACCGACGAGGAAATCGGCATCGATCGGCTGGATGCGCGTCCGATCGCCACGCTGTCGCTGGATGCGCAGGAGCGGCGTGAGCATCTGCAGAAGCAGATGGGCGACTGAAAGCATCGGCGCCACTGCGAGCAACCACTGGAAGCCCCGCCCCGTGCGGGGCTTCTGCGTTGGCGGGCTTGCACGGTTATTTAATATCTGTAATTCTGGATATATGGATAAGGAATCTGCATTGACCGCGCTTGCAGCGCTGGCCCAGGCCACCCGGCTCGACGCGTTCCGCGTGCTGGTTGCCCACGAGCCGCTTGGACTGGCGGCTGGCGACGTGGCGACGGCGCTGGCGGTACCGCAGAACACCATGTCCTCGCATCTGGCGATCCTGACGCGCGCCGGGCTGGCGCGCGCACAGCGGCAGGGGCGTTCGATCATCTATCGCGCCGAGCTCGATCATTTGCGTCGCCTGATGCTGTTCCTGGTCGAGGACTGCTGTGGCGCCAGCCCCGAACTGTGCCAGCCGCTGCTGCAGGCGCTGGCCCCGTGCTGCCCCACCCCGAAAGTTAAATCATGACCGAACAAGTGTTCAACGTGCTGTTTCTGTGCACCGGCAATTCGGCGCGCTCGATCCTGGCCGAAAGCCTGCTCAACCATCTCGGCAACGGCCGGTTTCGCGCCTATTCGGCCGGCAGCCAGCCAAGGGGCGAGGTGCATCCGCTGGCCCTGGAGCTGCTGCGCAGCCTGGATTTCCCGCTCGACGGTCTGCGTTCGAAGAGCTGGGACGAGTTCGAGCAGGCGGATGCGCCCACGATGGATTTCATCTTCACTGTCTGCGACAACGCGGCTGGCGAAGCCTGTCCGGTGTGGTTCGGGCATCCGGTCAGCGCACATTGGGGCATCGAGGATCCGGCTGCCGTGCAGGGCTCGGCGCTTGAGCAAAAGGCGGCGTTCGTGAAGGCATGGGGCTATCTGCGAAATCGCATCGCAGCGTTCGTCGCGCTGCCGATGCAGCGGCTGGAACCGGCGGCGCTGCGTGCGCAGCTCGCGGCGATCGGCGCCAGCGACGGGGCCTCGGCCGGCGTTGCGGATCATCGGGAGAGCCGGCATGGCTGAGTCCGCGGCGCGCCTGCGCCTGTCGTTCCTGGATCGCTGGCTGACGCTGTGGATCTTCGCCGCGATGGTGCTGGGCGTGCTGCTGGGAATGCTGTTCACCGGCCTGCCGGCAGCGCTCGATCGGCTAAGCATCGGCAGCACCAACCTGCCGATCGCGATCGGCCTGGTGTTGATGATGTATCCGCCGCTGGCGAGGGTGCGCTACGAGGAGCTGCACAAGGTGTTCGCCGATCGCCGGCTGCTGTGGCTGTCGCTGCTGCAGAACTGGATCATCGGGCCGCTGCTGATGTTTGCGCTGGCGGTGCTGTTCCTGCGCGACCAGCCCGAATACATGACCGGGCTGATCCTGATCGGGCTGGCGCGCTGCATCGCGATGGTGCTGGTATGGAACCAGCTGGCCGGTGGCGACAACCAGTACGCGGCCGGGCTGGTGGCGTTCAACGCGATCTTCCAGCTGCTCACCTTCGGCGCCTACGCGTGGTTTTTCCTGAGCGTGCTGCCGCCGCTGTTCGGGCTGGCCGGACAGGTGGTGCCCGTGGCGTTCTTCACCATCGCCGGCGCGGTGCTGATCTATCTGGGCATTCCGTTCGCGGCCGGCTGGCTCAGTCGCCGCGTGCTGGTTCGTGCGAAGGGCGAGCGCTGGTACGCCGAGCGCTTCCTGCCGCGAATCGGGCCGATCACGCTGGTGGCGCTGCTGTTCACCATCGTGGCGATGTTCAGCCTGAAGGGCGGCGAGCTGCTGGCACTGCCGCTGGATGTGCTGCGCGTGGCACTGCCGCTGGTGATCTATTTCATCGTGATGTTCGGCCTGAGCTTCTGCATGGCGCGCTGGGTCGGCGCGAACTATCCGCGCACCACCGCGATCGCCTTCACCGCCGCCGGCAACAATTTCGAGCTGGCCATCGCGGTGGCGATCGCCACGTTCGGGCTGGCCTCGAAGGTGGCGTTTGCCGCGGTGATCGGGCCGCTGGTGGAGGTGCCGGCGCTGCTGCTGCTGGTGCATGCGGCGCGCTACCTGCAACCGCGCTTTGCCGTCGCGGATGCGCCGCTGGCCAGGGACAACGCATGAAGCCCCCGATCGCATCGTCGACGTGCTGCAAGCGCTGATGCACCTCGTCGCGCCGCCGCCGCACGCGGCCTTCCACGCCACGCGCGGGCCGGGCATGCAGCCAGCACTGCGCGCAGCCAGTCAAGCCAGCGTCGCGGCGGCGTAGCCCTTCAGCTTGGCCAGCATGGCGGCGAGCCCGTTCGAGCGGGTTGGCGACAGGTGCTTGGCCAGCCCGATGCTGTGGATGAACTGCGGCTCGGTGGCGACGATTTCCGCCGCGGGGCGATCGGAGTAGACGCGCAGCACCAGCGCGATCAGGCCCGAGACGATGGCCGAATCGCTGATCGCCGCGAAGTGCATCTTCGACGCGTCGCCGCTTGGCACCAGCCACACCATCGACTGGCAGCCGTGCACGCGGTAGTCCTCGATCTTGCACGCCTCGTCGAAGGCGGGCAGCTGCTTGCCCAGGTCGATCAGGTACTGGTAGCGCTCGGTCCAGTCGCTGAAGAAGGCAAATTCCTCGGCGATCTGCTGCTGGGCTTGCTCGGCGGTGGCGGTGGGCTCGGTCATCAGCCCATTATCGCGCCCGCTCCGGCGAGAAGCGACAAGCCGGCCTCATGCGCGCGTGTGCAGGAGCACCCTGCGCGCGATGACTTTTGTGGGAGCGTTCGCGCACAGGGTGCGATCCTGCAGGGATCACGTCTTGGCTGCGCTCCAGCGGGTGCCTTGTGCGCTGTCCTCGATCGCGACACCCATCGCGGTCAGTTCGGAGCGGATCGCGTCGGCGCGGGCGAAGTCCCTGGCGGCACGCGCGGCACGGCGCTCCTCCAGCAGGCGCTCGACCCGCTCACCATCGACTTCGTCGCCACCGCGCTGGAACCAGGCCTGCGGATCCTGCTGCAGCAGGCCGAGCAGCGCTCCGCCGCCGAGCAGCTCGGCCTTGCCCTCGGCGCTGCCGTGCTGGCGCGCTGCATCGGCCAGCACGGCCAGCTCGGCCAGCGCCTGCGGCGTGTTGAGGTCGTCGCAGAGGGCGGCTTCCAGCCGCGCGGGCACTGGCAGCGGTCCGGCCGGCAGCGCCACCGCGGCCAGATCGCGCAGCACGCGATACCAGCCGTCCAGCGTGCTGATCGCCTGCGCGATGGCGCTGTCCGACCAGTCCAGCGGCTGCCGGTAATGGCCGCGCAGAAGCAGCAGGCGCAGCGCTTCCGGCGGGTGCCGCCGTAGCAACTCGCGCACCAGCAGCACGTTGCCCAGCGACTTGGACATCTTGCGGCCGTCGAAGGTGAGCATGCCGTTGTGCATCCACCAGCGCGCAAACATCTTGCCGCCGTGGGCGCAGGTGGACTGCGCGATCTCGTTCTCGTGATGCGGAAACAGCAGGTCGATGCCGCCGGCGTGGATGTCGATCGTTTCGCCCAGGTGCGCGGCGCTCATCGCCGAGCACTCGATATGCCAGCCCGGCCGGCCGCGGCCCCACGGGCTGTCCCAGCCGGGCAGCTCGGGCGTGGAGGGTTTCCACAGCACGAAGTCGGCCGGGTTCTGCTTGTACGGGGCGATCTCCACCCGGGCGCCGGCAATCAGCTCCTCGGTGTCACGGCCCGACAGCGCGCCGTAGGCCGGGTAGGCGTCGACGTTGAACAGCACGTGGCCCTCGGCGGCGTAGGCGTGGCCGCCGGCGATCAGGCTCTGGATCATCGCGACGATCTCGCCGATGTGCGCGGTGGCGTGTGGCTCGATATCCGGCGGGCCGATGCCGAGGCCGGCCATGTCCTCGCGATAGGCGGCGGCGAAGCGATCGGTGATGGCGCTGATCGGCACGCCCTGTTCGAGTGCGGCCGCGTTGATCTTGTCGTCCACGTCGGTGATGTTGCGTGCGTACACCACCTGCGGGTAATGCCGGCGCAGCAGCCGCGCCAGCACGTCAAACACCACCGGACCGCGCGCATTGCCGATGTGCACGTAGTTGTAGACGGTGGGGCCGCACAGGTACATCGTCACGCGTCGGGGATCGAGCGGGCTGAATGGCTGGATGCGGCGGGTGAGGCTGTTGTAGAGCGAGATCGACATCGGTGCAGTCCGCAGCCCGGGGCCGTGCGCCGGCGCGGCACGGTCAGCCGGACATCCTGAGTGTGGCGGGCATCTTAACAAGGCCGGCTTTTTAAACCACGCGTAAGCGCGCGCAGGCGCGCCTCAGCGAATTCTAAGCGTGTATTCAGCGTCAATTTGCTGGAATGCACCCGCAGGCGCGCAGGCGCACCGATGATCACCAGTGGAGATCGCAATGACCAGGTTTTGGCTTACCGCGTTGGTGCTGGCCCTCACGGCCACCGGCGTCAGCGCGCAGGGCATGCGTTACCCGAACAGTGACGACAATGCCCATTACGGCTGGGCCGACGTGTTGCGGGTGGACCCGGTGCAGGGCGTCACGCGCACCGAAGTGCCGCAGCAGGAGTGCTACGACCAGCCGGTGGTCCGTCGCGACCCCGGCAACAGCACCGCGGGCACCGTGCTGGGCGCGGTGATCGGCGGCGTGCTGGGCCACACGGTGGGCAAGGGCGACGGCCGCACGGCCGCTACCGTGGTCGGTGCAGTCGCCGGCGGGGCAGTGGGCAACCGCGTCTCCGACCATGGCAGCACCTACGAATCCACCCAGACGCGCTGTCGCCAGGTCGATCAGGTGAGCGAGCAGCGCCGCATCGTCGGCTACGACGTGGAATACCGCTATCGCGGCGAGGTCTACAACTCGCGGCTGAGCTACGACCCCGGCGAGCGCCTGCGCGTGCGCGTGCAGGTACTGCCGGCCGACTGAACCTGCGATTCGGGCCGCTGCTGCTCCACAGATCGCCGCCTGCGGGCGGCGATCTCATATCCGCCAGGGCTGCGCCTGTTGCATGGCAGCGAATTTCTCGCCATCATGCGCGCTCGCCACTGGAATTCTGCATGTCCGCAGCCGTCTATACCGCCACCGTACTCACCAGCGCCCGCGCGGCTGCCGGGATGACGTCGCGTGCGCGCCGACCGCTGTATCGACATTCGGCCGGGTAGGCTGTCGCACGCGTTTCATGTGAATCGACGACAAAACCCGGCCTGCGTGCCGGGTTTTTTGTTTTGGGCTGTACTTCACGCGGATTCGTCCGCGAATGGCAAAACCGGTTATCCATGGCCGGACTATCCACCACGAGCGATTCCATCCATGACCCTTCGGCATTTCATCACGACCCAGGATTGCAGCCGCGCCGAGATCGACGCGCTGCTGCAGCAGGCCGCCGCCTTCAAGCGCTCGCCGCACGGCCAGCAGCTGGCCGGCAAGTCGATTGCGCTGCTGTTTTTCAACCCGTCGATGCGCACGCGCACCAGCTTCGAGCTGGGCGCGTTCCAGCTCGGCGCCCACGCGATCGTGCTGGCGCCGGGCAAGGACGCGTGGCCGATCGAGTTCGAACCGGGCCGCGTGATGGACGGTGATACCGAGGAGCACATCGCCGAGGTGGCGCGCGTGCTCTCGCGCTACGTCGACCTGATCGCGGTGCGCGCCTTCCCGAAGTTCCAGGACTGGTCGGTGGACCGCGAGGACACCGTGATCAAGGCGTTCGCCGCGCATGCCACGGTGCCGGTGATCAACATGGAGACGATCACCCATCCATGCCAGGAGCTGGCACACGCGCTGGCGCTGCAGGAGCATCTGGGCAGCCTGCAGAACAGGAAGTACGTGCTGACCTGGACCTACCACCCCAAGCCGCTGAACACTGCGGTGGCCAACTCGGCCCTGCTGATAGCCACCAAGCTCGGCATGGACGTGACCCTGCTGTGCCCCACGCCCGACTACGTGCTGGACGAGCGCTACATGGCGTTTGGCCGCCTGAACGCGGAGCAGAACGGCGGCTCGCTCAAGGTCAGCCACGACGTCGAGGAAGCCTATCGTGGCGCCGACGTGGTCTACGCCAAGAGCTGGGGCGCGCTGCCGTATTTCGGCCGCTGGGAGCAGGAGAAGCCGATTCGCGAGGCGCACAAGCACTTCATCGTCGACGAAGCGAAGATGGCGCTGACCAACCACGGCCTGTTCAGCCACTGCCTGCCGCTGCGGCGGAACATCAAGGCCACCGATGCGGTGATGGATTCGCCCGCCTGCATCGCCATCGACGAGGCCGAAAACCGCCTGCACGTGCAGAAGGCGGTGATGGTCTCGCTGCTCGTCGGTCGCTGAGCCAGACGCCGCCATGTACACGCCAGGCTATTTTCGCGAGACCCGCGTCGATGCCCTGCAGGGGCTGATGCGGGAGTACCCGTTCGCCACCGTGGTGACCCATGCGGCGAGCGGGTTGACCGCCAACCATCTGCCGTTCGAGCTGATCGACGCGGCCACGCTGCATGGCCACGTCGCGCGCGGCAACGAGCTGGCGCAGGCCGACGGCGCCGAGGTGCTGCTGATCTTCCGTGGCCCGGATGGCTACATCAGCCCGAACTGGTACCCGAGCAAGCACGAGACCGGGCGCGAGGTGCCGACCTGGAACTATGCCGTGGTGCACGTGCACGGGCGGCTGCGCGTGATCGACGACGCAGCATGGTTGCGCCGGCTGCTGGAGAGGCTCACCGATCATCACGAAGCGGCGCAGCCGCAGCCGTGGCAGGTGTCGGATGCGCCGGCGGATCACATCGAGAAATCGCTGCGCGCGATCGTCGGCATCGCCATCGCGATCGAGCGCATCGAGGGCAAGTTCAAGCTGAGCCAGAACCACCCCGACGGCAACCGCGCCGGCGTGATCGAGGGCCTGCGCCTGCGCGATGCCGATGGCGATCGTGAGCTGGCCGAATGGATGATGCGGCAGGAGGCCGCCAGGACATGACTGGCCAGCATCACTACCGCGTCGAGATCGAGTGGACCGGCAACCGCGGCACCGGCACCGACGGCTATCGCAGCTACAGCCGCAGCCATGTGATCCGCGTGTCCGGCAAGCCGCTGCTGGAAGGCTCAGCGGATCCCGCGTTCCGCGGCGACGCCACCCGGCACAACCCGGAGGACATGCTGGTGGCCGCGCTGTCCACCTGCCACATGCTTTCGTACCTGCACATGGCAACCGTCGCCGGCGTGGTGGTCACCAGCTACCGTGACGCCGCCGAAGGTACGATGGCGACCGAGGGTGACGGCGGCCGCTTCGTCGAGGTCGTGCTGCGCCCCAGCGTGACCATCAGCGCCGCCAGCGATCCCGCCCGCGCCGAGGCGGCGCATGCCGATGCCCACCATGCCTGTTTCATCGCCAACTCGGTGAATTTTCCCGTGCGCTGCGAGCCATGCATCGTCGTCGCACCGATCTGACCCTTTCCCCTTTCAGGATCCGCAAGCCATGAGCCAAGACATCGTCCTCGCCTTTTCCGGTGGCCTCGACACCAGCTTCTGCGTGCCCTGGCTGCAGGAGCGCGGCTGGGCCGTGCATACCGTGTTCGCCGACACCGGCGGCGTCGACGCCGAGGAGCGCGCCTTCATCGAGCAGCGCGCGGCCGAGCTGGGCGTGGCCTCGCACGTCACCGTCGACGGCGGCCCGGCGATCTGGCAGGGCTTCGTCAAGCCGTTCGTGTGGGCGGGCGAGGGCTACCAGGGCCAGTACCCGCTGCTGGTGTCCGATCGCTACCTGATCGTGGAGGCCGCGCTGCAGCGCGCCGCCGAGCTGGGCACCCGGGTCGTTGCGCACGGCTGCACCGGCATGGGCAACGACCAGGTGCGCTTCGATCTGGCGGTGAAGTCGCTCGGCGACTTCCAGATCGTGGCGCCGATCCGCGAGATCCAGAAAGAGCACACGCAGACACGCGCTTACGAGCAGGCCTATCTGGAAGCGCGCGGTTTCGAAGTGCGGGCCAAGCAGAAGAGTTACACCATCAACGAGAACGTGCTGGGCGTGACCATGTCCGGCGGCGAGATCGACCACTGGAAGACGCCGGGCGAGGGCGCGCGCGGATGGTGCAAGCCGCGCGCCGAATGGCCGTCCGCAAAGCTCCACGTCGCGCTGGGCTTCGAGCAGGGCGAGGCGGTGTCGATCGACGGCGAGAAGATGGCCGGCGAGAAACTGCTGGTCCGGCTCAACCAGCTGTTCGCGGCCTACGGCGTCGGCCGCGGCATGTACACCGGCGACACCACCATCGGCCTGAAGGGTCGCATCGTGTACGAGGCACCCGGCATCGTGGCGCTGCTGACGGCGCATCGCGCGCTGGAGGAAGCCGTGCTGACCAAGCAGCAGAATCGCTTCAAGCCCGACATTGCGCGCAAGTGGGTGGAGCTGGTGTACGAGGGTTTCTACCACGATCCGCTGAAGGCCGACCTCGAAGCGTTTCTGGCCTGCAGCCAGCGCTGCGTCAACGGCGAGGTGGTGCTGGAAACCTGCGGGGCGCAGGTCACTGCGGTCGAGGTGCGTTCGCCGCATATCCTCAACGCCAAGGGCGCGGTGTATGCGCAGTCGGCCGACTGGGGCGTGGCCGAGGCCGAGGGCTTCATCAAGCTGTTCGGCATGAGCAGCACGCTGTGGGCGGAGGTCAACCGTTCGTGAGCGGGGAATCGGCCATGGGAAATGCGGATTCCTCGGCGCTGCTCGCTGCCACGCTGACGCACCTGCGCGCGCTGGTCGGCTTCGACACGCGCAATCCGCCGCGCGCCATCGGCACCGACGGCATCTTCGACTACCTGCGCGCGCAGCTGCCCGGTTTCACGCTCACGCTGACCGATCACGGCGCGGGCGCGGTAAGCCTGCACGCGGTTCGCGGTGCGCCGCGGATACTGTTCAATGTGCATCTGGATACGGTGCCCGATTCGCCGGGCTGGAGCGCCGACCCGCATACGCTGCGCCTCACCGCCGAGCGCGCGATCGGTCTCGGCGCCTGCGACATCAAGGGCGCCGCGGCGGCGCTGCTCGCGGTGGCGAACGCCGGTGATGGCGACATGGCGATGCTGTTCACCACTGACGAAGAAGCGAACGATCCGCGCTGTATCGCGGGCTTCCTGCGCGAGCATTCCCTTCTCCCTCCGGGAGAAGGTGCCCGCAGGGCGGATGAGGGTGCGGGCGGAGCCATATCATCCGCTTCGACCGAACCCTCACCCCAACCCCTCTCCCAGGGGGAGAGGGGCCATCACTACGACGCGGTGATCGTGGCCGAACCGACCCGCGGCGAAGCGGTGCTGGCGCATCGTGGTATCCAGTCGGTGCTGATGCGTTTCGCCGGCCACGCGGGCCACGCATCGGGCCAGCAGCAGCCGGGCGACAGCGCGCTGCATCAGGCGGTGCGCTGGGGCGCTGCCGCGCTGGATTTCGTGGCGGCGCAGGCGCATGAGCGCTTCGGTGGTCTGACCGGCCTGCGCTTCAACATCGGCCGCGTCGAGGGCGGTATCAAGGCCAACATGATTGCGCCCGCAGCCGAGGTCCGTTTTGGCTTTCGCCCGTTGCCGACGATGGATCCGGACCAGCTGCTCGAGCGTCTGCGCACCCTGGTGCAGCCGCCGCCGGCCGGGTTCGCCGAGACCTTTCGCGGCGCCTCGCTGCCGGCCGGCGATACCGCCACGGCGGAAAGCCGTCGCCTTGCCGCACGCGATCTGGCCGACGAACTGGCGATCCCGATCGGCAACGCGGTGGATTTCTGGACCGAGGCGGCGCTGTTTTCCGCCGCCGGCCATACCGCCTTCGTCTACGGCCCCGGCGACATCGCGCAGGCGCACACCGCCGACGAGTGGGTTGCGTTGGAACAGCTCGCTCGTTACGCGAAAACCGTCTATCGCATTGTCGAGAAGTGCGGCCAGGAACGGCCGCTTTTTGACTCTCGCGTTGAGGGATGAACGCAAAGGATTATGACCGTGCAAGAACATAAGAGCACCCGCCAGACCATCGTGCGCCTGCTGGAAAGCATGGGCAGCGCGAAGGAGATCCAGCAGTACCTCAAGCGCTTTTCGCAGCTCGACGCGAAGCGCTTCGCCGTGGTCAAGGTCGGCGGCGCGGTGCTGCGCGACGAGCTGCCCGAGCTGACCTCGTCGCTGACCTTCCTGCAGCAGGTGGGGCTGACGCCGATCGTGCTGCATGGCGCCGGCCCGCAGCTGGACGAGGAGCTGGCCACGGCCGGCATCCGGAAGCAGACCATCAACGGCCTGCGCGTCACCTCGCCGGCGGCGCTGGCGATCGTGCGCAAGGTGTTCCAGCAGCAGAACCTGCGGCTGGTCGAGGCGCTGCAGTCGATGGACACGCGCGCCACCTCGGTGCCGTCGGGCGTGTTCACCTCCAGCTACCTCGACCGCGATGTCTACGGTCTGGTCGGCAAGGTGCAGCGGATCAACCTGGCGCCGATCGAGGCCAGCCTGCGCGCCGGCTCGATCCCGGTGATCGCCAGCCTGGGCGAAACCGAGGAGGGGCAGATCCTCAACATCAACGCCGACTTCGCCGCCAACGAGCTGGTGCGCGTGCTGCAGCCGTACAAGATCGTGTTTCTCACCGGCACCGGCGGCCTGCTCGACGATCAGGGCAGGGTGATCGACTCGATCAACCTCAGCACCGAGTTCGAGCACCTGCTGGCGCAGCCGTGGATCAACGGCGGCATGCGCCTGAAGCTGGAACAGATCGCCGACCTGCTGAACGACCTGCCGCTGACCTCGTCAGTGTCGATCACCCGCCCGGCCGAGCTGGCCAAGGAGCTGTTCACCCACAAGGGCTCCGGCACGCTGGTGCGGCGCGGCGAGAAGGTGCTCACGTACACCTCGTGGGACGGCATCGACCGGGAGCGCATGCGCGCGCTGATCGAGTCGAGCTTCGGCCGCGCGCTGGTGCCGGACTACTTCGAGCGCACCACGCCGCAGCGCGTCTACGTCAGCGAGAATTACCGCGCCGCGATGATCCTCACCGAGGAACGCTTCGATGGGTGCCGGACGCTGGCCTACCTGGACAAGTTCGCGGTGCTCGATGACGCGCAGGGCGAAGGCCTTGGCCGCGCCGTGTGGCAGGTGATGCGCGAGGAAAACCCGCAGCTGTTCTGGCGCTCGCGTCACGGCAACGTGGTCAACCATTTCTACTATGCCGAATCCGACGGCTGTCTCAAGCAGGCGCGCTGGAAGGTGTTCTGGTACGGCGTGCCCGACTTCGACACCATCGAGCGCTGCGTCGCGCACTGCGCCACGCGCCAGCCCACGCTGCTGGATTGACGCCATGACCTCTGCACGGAAGAAACTCATCGGCATCGTCGGCGCGCGCGGTCACACCGGCGTCGAGCTGATCCGGCTGATCGCGGCGCATCCGGCGCTGGAGCTGGCGTTCGTCTCCTCGCGCGAGCTGGACGGCCAGCGTGTGGACGCGCATGTCGCCGAGTACCGCGGCGAGCTGCGCTACAGCGCGCCCGCGCATGAAGTGCTGCCGCAGCTGGGCGCCGACGTGGTGGTGCTGGCGCTGCCCAACGGCAAGGCCGCCGACTGCGTGGCCGCGTTCGATCAGGCCGGCGTCGATCCGCTGATCGTCGATCTCTCCGCCGATCATCGCTTCGACGAGCGCTGGTATTACGGCCTGCCGGAACTGACCCGCCAGCGCTGGCACGGCCAGCGGCGCATCAGCAACCCCGGCTGCTACGCCACCGCGATGCAGCTCTCGATCGCCCCGCTGAAGGAACTGCTGGCCGCGCCGCCGGTGTGCTTCGGCGTGTCCGGCTATTCCGGCGCCGGCACCACGCCGTCGGACAAGAACGATCCGGACAAGCTGCGCGACAACCTGATGCCGTATGCGCTCACCGGCCACCTGCACGAGAAGGAAGCCAGCCGCCATCTCGGCGTGCCGGTGGACTTCATGCCGCACGTGGCGCCGCATTTTCGCGGCCTCACCGTCACCACCAATCTGTACCTGGCGCGCAGGACGACACGCGAAGAAGTGTTGCAGCGCTTTCGCCATGCCTATGACGCCGAGCCGTTGGTCAGCGTGGTTGACGAGGCGCCGTGGGTGAGCCGCATCGCGCATCGACACCACGCCGAGATCGGCGGTTTTGCGATGTCGGCCGACGGCAAGCGCGTGGTGATCGTGGCGACGCTGGACAACCTGCTGAAGGGTGCGGCGACGCAGGCGCTGCAGAACATCAATCGGGCGATCGGGGTCGACGAAACCACCGCGATCCCGCTCCTACAGGATCTCCCAGCATGACCCAGCCCCTCTGGCAAAAATCCGGTGTGCAGATCGACGCGAGGATCATGCAGTTCCTCGCCGGCGACGACGTGCTGCTGGATCGCGAATTCTTCCTGCACGACATCAGCGCCAGCAAGGCGCACGTGGAAGGGCTGGCCAACATCGGCGTGGTCAGCGCCGACGAGGCGGTGGCGCTGA
>JAJXTX010000123.1 GCA_021783385.1 Pseudomonadota bacterium | reverse complement strand
TGTTTCTGCCGATGCTGGCGCACGCCTCGTGCGATACGGTGAAAGCCGGCATCGACGCCAGGATCAAGGCCAAGGGGGTGTCGGGCTTCACGCTGGCGGTGGTGCCGGCGAATCAGACACCAGCGGGTGGCAAGGTGGTGGGCCATTGTCAGGGCGATCAGCAGATCGTCTATACCCGCGGTGGCGATGCGGCTAAAAGCGGCCGGGCCAGCCCGGTCAACGCGCCGTCCCGCGGGCACGTGAAGATGGGCGCGATGGGCGAAGGCAAGCCGGAACAGGGCAAGCCGGACGAGCCGGCGCCGCCGGCGAGCGCCTCATCCAGCGGCCGCTGAGTTGCATCGATGATTCGCGCGCGACGGGGTGCCGTTCATCAGCACCCCGTCGGCATTCACGGTTTGGCGCTGGCTGGCGCGGGCGGCGGCGAGCGCTCGAAGCTGCCGGCATAGCCGGGGAATACCACCGGGCTCTCGTAGCCGTCGGCCGAGACCGACGACACGCCGAAGAACCAGTCGTCGATCACCACGTCCTTGAGCAGCGCATGGTCGACATCGCCCACGGCGCGCGCGTACTGCCACTGCGGCGCGGTGGTGTCGCGCCAGTGCACACGGTAGCCGGCCGCGCCGGGCACCTTGTTCCAGCGCACGCTGGTGTCGTCGGTCACCGCGCCGGCGATGCTCACGCCGGTGGGCGGTGCCGGCGCACGGCTGAGCGCGGCCATGGTGAGGGTATTGAGCGCGGTGACGTGGGCGAGGTAGCGGAAGTCGATGCCGTCGAGCATGTCGCCGTAATGCACGCCGTCGACGGTGCGCAGATCCTGGTGCTGGCGGGTGTAGTTCTCGTGTGCCTCGGTCACGCGCACGGCGGGGAAGCCGGCCTGCAGAAACTCCACCTGGTCGCCGCCGCGGCCGAAGCGATCGGTGCGGTAGATCATCCGCACGCGCAGGTCGGGCAGGTAGCGGTCGGCCAGGCGCGACATGTAGCGCGCCAGATTGCGCGAGGGCGAATCCACCTCGCCGCCGTGATAGCGGCGGTAGGCGGCCTGCGCCGGGCTCTCGTTGCTCTTGGTGCCTTCGGAGAACACGCGCACGCTGGTGTTGCCGATATCGCCGTTCAGGCCCTGGCTGTTGCCGATGATGTCGTTGTTGAGGTCGGCCTCGACCTGCCAGCCCTGCGCCACCGCGTAGTCGGCCAGCACCTTGCCGCCGTAGAGGCCCTGCTCCTCGCCGGACAGCGCGGCGAACACCACGGTGGCATCGTTGTGCTGCTTCGACAGCAGCCGTGCCGCTTCCATCAGCGCGGCGACGCCGGAGGCATCGTCGTTGGCGCCGGGGGCGTCGCTGCGGCTGTTCATGATGTCGGTGACGCGCGAATCGAGATGGCCGGTCATCACGATGACGCGCTTCGGATCGCCCGTGCCGCGCTTGATCGCGACCACGTCCATCACCTCGGTCGGGGTCGGGATGCGCTCGCCGCTGACCATCTGCGAGGGCGTCACCACTTCCAGGCAGCCACCGCAGTCGCGCGAGATCGCCTCGAAGCGCGACTTCACCCAGCGCCGCGCAGCACCGATGCCGCGTGTGTCGGACTTCGTATCGGACAGCGTGTGGCGGGTGCCGAAGCTCACCAGCTTGGTGATGGTGGCGCGCAGCTGCGCCTCGCTCGGCGCGCCGGCCAGCGCCGTCAGCTCGGGCTGTTCGCGCGGTACGGCGGGCGGCGGTGAAGCAGCGGCACTGGCGTGCCCGCTGGCGAGCAGGAGCAGGCAGAGTATCGGTGTCGATCGGCGCATGGTTGGGCATCCTCTTGCGGGAAGCAGCAACGATACAACGCCGGCGCGACCCGATCTGCCGCCAGACAAACAAAGAGGCCAGCACGTTGCCGGGCTGGCCTCGAGTCCTGTGTCATCACTTCAAACCCGGTACGGTCGATCGAGGCACATCCCTGTGCGCCGATCCCGCTGGCGTAGCGCTTACTGCACGGTCAGGGTCACGTCATCCAGCACGAACGAGGTCTGCAGCGAGGCGTCCTCGGTGCCGGTGAACTTGATCGTCACTGTCTGACCAATGTAGGCGGCCAAGCTCACCGTGTGTGCCGAGTAACCGCTTGCGGCGTTGAGGTTGGAGTAGGTCGCCAGCGTCTTCAGCAGCGTGCCCGAGCTGTTGAACACCTGCACGTTGAGCTTGTCGTAGGCCGTGCTGGTGGTGGTTTCGGCCGTGTCCACGTGCAGGTAGTACGTCAGGTTGGCCGTGGTCTTGCCGCTCGGGATGGCGACCTTCTGCGACACCGTGTCGGTATGCGTGGTGCCGTAGCCGTCCAGCCAGGCGAACCAGCTGCCGGCATGGGCGACCTCGCCCGAGCAGGTGCTGTTGCTGCAGAGCACACCAGAGGTCATCGTCCAGGGCGCGGCGGCGCCGGTTTCAAAGCCGGTGTTGCCCAGCAGCTGGGTCGAGCCACCACTGCTGGCGACGGTCACCGACGCCGTCTTGGAACTGGTCTTGCCACTGACGCTGTCAGTCACCGTTTCGGTCACGCTATAGGTGCCGGCTGCAGCATAGCTGTGGCTTGGGCTGGTGGCGGTCGAACTGCTGCCATCGCCAAAGGTCCACGCGTGGGACGAGATGGTGCCGCCGGTATCAGTGGAACTGTCGGTGAACTTCACCGTGAGACCGCTGATTGTGTCGCTGAAGTTGGCGACCGGCGTGCCACCGCTGCTGCCACCGCCAACAATCGGATGCGATATATCGCATTCGTTGGTGTCGTTGGACCAGGTCGATTGCATGGCATAGGTGCCATTACCCATGACGACGTTCTGGGTAGCGCCCTGACCGGACGATATCCATGCGCACTCGTCACCATTCTCCTGGCCGTTGTACGTCGCGTTACCGGTGTGGTTGGTCCAGCCACCGGCCGGGTTCTGGTCGGTCACCGTCTCGGCGTACTCGTGGCCCTCGACGATCGAGAAACCGTCGAGATTGCCTTGCGCCGTGGCGCCGTTGACCGAGCCGGTGCCGCAGCTCGAGCCCATGTCATAGACATAAGGCATGTTGGTAAACGCGACATCTCCCACCGGGGAGGTGACGCTCTGGTCACCATTCCAGTCGTGCCAGGCGCAGAAGGTCCCGCTACTCGTGTTGAAGCCGTCCGGGTGCGTTCCTGTTGGCGACAGGATCACGTACTGGGCATAGCGGTTGGATGCCGCGGTGGTGTTGCCGAAGTGCTGCGCGGCCTTGATCGCTTCCTGCGCGAGCTGGGCGCCGGTAGCCTGGGACGGCGAGGCAACCGAGTTGTCATACCAGACGCCGGCGAGATTGCCGCCGGTGGGGTAGCCGATCAGCGGAGCGCCCGAGGGACAGAAGGTGGCGCCGGTGGACACCAGGGAACCATCGCAATACTGGGTCATCACGCCGGACCACAGCTCACCTCCGGTGCCGAGTCCCTTGAACAGTTTCTGCAGGTACGGCACGGCGCCGACCGGATCATTGGACACGGTCATGTTGCCGCTGGCATCGGTTCCGGCGGTGCCCCACTGGCTGCCGTAGACGACGATGTAGACCTTCGGGATGCCACTGGTGACGCCGATGCCGTCGACGCCGCCGCCGAAGCTGAGCGTTTCCGTGCCAGTGGTCGAAGTGGCCATCAGCGCAGCGTATTGCTTCATTCTGCTGTGGGCTTCCTTGGTCGGAAACACGCCGTGGCGGTAGGGATGCCCGTAGGCAGGCGAGTACGGATTTCTCACGGCATTGCTTGATGCTGCGCTGCTTGCCGCTGCTGGCGCAGAAGTATTTTGTTGAGCCGTTGCCGCACTGGTTGCCGCAACAACAATTCCTGCGGCAACGAGCCACAGCTTCGGTCGAAAATGGCTAGGCATTTTGAACTCCCAAAGTTTTTGAGGATCAAACAAACCCGATGCGGTCGTTTGACCCCATGACGGATTGCCGTGCACAGACGCGGCAGTATTGGTTTTTGCTTAAATGCTTTGCGACCCCGTATTCGCCGCGAATTCGCCCGCCCCTCTCCGCCAGGCTCAATTCGCGGGTTTTTGAAAGGCAACGCCGAAACAGGATGGCAGGGCGTTGCCTGGGGACATTCGCCAAGCACTCTCCCTTGGCGAACTCTTCGACGGTAGGTGGTCGCGCCGATTATCGTCAATAGGACTTTTTGTAGTATCGGGTGACTGCAATCACGGTTCGGCGGAGCTGCAGCCACAGGCGCAAGTAATCACGCGAATAATAATTTATTGCGCTATATCGCCATAACTTGCGTCCATCGCAATATGATGCGATGAACCCGGGTTCCGGGTTCATCGGCGATTGGCGTCATGCGGCAAGGCCTGCCGCTGTGCTGCGGCAGGCAGGGCGGTTACAGGCTGAGGCTGAACTTGACCATGACCTGGCCTGCCCGGTAGCTGTGGTTGAACTGATAATCGTAGACGCTTTCAAGTGACCACCGGTTGGTGCTGGCGAGCAGCAGCCCGGCACCCACATCCAGCACATCGCGCCCGGACTTGACACCCTGGGTAGTGAACGTCGGACCGCCGCTGGCGAAAGCGGCGGCATTGCTCATCGTTTCGCCACGGAATGAATGCAGCCAGTTGACGTGCACTTCGGGGCGCACCACGTGAGTGCCAGCGCTGTCGAGATCGCGTGCGAATTTCAACCCCAGGCCGGACTGCACAAAATCGCCTTTTTGCGCATTGACCTTCAGTGCGATCGCGTTATTACCCATTTCGGTATAAGCGGCCGTATTCAGGCGGGTGTACTGCAAGGTGGCAGTCGGTGTAATGACGGTGCGTCCGTCGCCCACATAGAAGTGGTAACCGGTGGCACCGAACGCGGTGTATTGATGGCCGCCGTAGCTGGCTACCGCGGTGCTGTTGATTCCCGGGAAAACCACCTGGCGCGAGCTGGAATAATCATCCAGTCCGTAAACCAGGGCCGCATTGACGAACCACGGGCCCGGCGCATAGCCAAGATAGGCGGTTGCCTGGTAGGAACGGATATTGCCGCGACTGGCCGAGCTCATGCCGTCGAGCATGGTGCGTGCATAGCGGACGCCCACGCCGGCGGTGACCGCCTGGCTGAGCGGCATGTCGTAGGCGAGCATCGCGCCGAAGCTGTTGTCGGTGTAGCCCTCGTAGCCATTCTGGCCGCGCTGCGAGCCGGCATAGCCGAACGCGGCACCCCACCACTGCGGGCGCGTGCGGTCGGGCTGGCAGGCCGCGGCGTTGTCCGGGCGCGGCGTGTTGCGGTCATCGGGCTGGTCATTCTGCATGCAGGGCCGCGCGGCATTTTCCATGTGCGCGGCCCACAGTCCCTGAAACTGCTGGGTGACGCGGTAACTGGCCTGCGGCGAAGCCAGGCTCACGGTGCCCGGCTGCAGTTGCGCCAACGCGTTGGCGACGGCGGGGGCGGTCGGCAGCAGCGTGATCGCGGTCAGCAGCGGCGTGGTGGCCGGCGTCAGCGGCAGCGCGTCGATCACCGGCGCAATGATGGGCGCCACCGGATTGGCCACCGGCGCCACCACCACTGCCAGCGGAATCTGCGTCGCAGTGATCTGCACCAGACCGTTGGTGGTGGGCGCTGCGGAGAACAGGTAGCGCGTGGTGTTGCTGGTCGCGGTGACGGTGCTGCCGTTGGTACCGCTGGTGGCGTCGACGATGTTGAATTGGCTGCCCACCGGTATCGGTCCGGTGACGGTCACGTTCACCTGCAGCGCGTTGCCGATGGTGGCAGCGCCCACCGGCACGATCTTGCCGTACAGGGACGGGCTGAAGATGGTGGTGTTGATGGTGCCGGCCACCGGTATCGCGAACGCGCCGGCGACGTTGAGGGTGTTGGTACCCAGCGTGTACGCCGCGGCATTCGCCTGGCCGGTGATCAGCGCATTGCCGCCGGCCACGGTGATCTGCTTCAGGCCGCTGGCAGCGCCCACTGCACCGTCCAGGATGCTGTTGTTGTTCAGCGTCAGCGTGCCGGTGCCTGCACCCGCCGAGTTGGTGATGGCGGCCTTGACCGTCTGCCCCGCGCCGACATTGATGAAGCCGTCGCCGGCGAAATCCATGGTCGAGCCGGTGTTGCTGGTAAAGCCGTTGTTGAAATTGACGGTGCCGGTACCGGCCACCGAGAACGTCGTCGAATACACCGGGCCGTTGAAGGTCACGGTGTTGCCGTTGCTGCCGGCCGCGATGTTGAGAAAGGTGGTGCCGGTCTGGCCGACGAAGCCGGTCACCGTCGAGCTCCCGTTGAACAGGATGCTCGCCGTATTGGCGGCATTGGTGGTGATGGCGCCACCGGGATCGTTGCCGGTGTTGATGTCCTGGCTGCCTACGGTGAGCAGGCCGGGGCCTTGCGTGTCGACGCCGCTGGCCACGCCGACCGGGCCGACCACACCAGGCAGGACCACCACTTCGCGGGCGGCGGCGGATGGCAGCCAGGCCACCATGGCCGAGCCGAGGATGGGGATGAAGAGCATTTTTTTCATGGGATCGCCTCAGGTTGCG
Organism: Pseudomonadota bacterium; assembly: GCA_021783385.1. Lineage (GTDB taxonomy): Bacteria > Pseudomonadota > Gammaproteobacteria > Xanthomonadales > Rhodanobacteraceae > Rhodanobacter. Next base: position 1,116 of record JAJXTX010000123.1, on the reverse strand, counting down.
AACAATCTCGCAGCAGTGCATGGCCCACTGGGTCAGCAGGTACTGGGATAACTCGTCGATCCCCGTTTGGCGTATCACCCCGGAGGTAAACGTATGCGTCCAGGACGTATGTCAGGGTCATCGCTGCGCGGCAGCGAGGTGTTCAGGCAGAGATCCTCTGTCTGACCGGACGGCTACTTGCTTGGGCAACCGCGCATCTGTGCGGCTGCTGGTGGCGGGTGGATGGTCTGTGTCGGATCGGACGCGCCGCGCAGAACACGCGGCGGAATCTACGTTGGCAGGACTGCGCGCACCATATCGCAAACACTGATGCGCACTGCCTCACTAGACAGGAGTCGATGTGAAGTGCGTGTGCAGAGTGTCACGCGCACGAGCCGCTTGTCGCCGCTTGTCGCCGATGTCTGCCGCCCCACCCGTGCGGGCAGCGGCAGGGTGGACGCCCGGCCCAGGTACCCATGAAACCCGGATTGCGCGTGCTGCAGTTGCCGATCTGCGGCAGCGCGGTGGACAGGTCGGTGTCCGACAGACCCATCCGGGCACCCAGTGCGGTGCGCGCCGCGATCATGCGCGCCACCCTCTGCAGCTGCATCGCCCGATCCACTGGCTGCGCGGGGCGGTGATCAGCGTGTGCAGTGCGCTGGGTACGCCGCTGGCGCCGCAGCTCGACTTGTCCAGTCGGTGGATCGCGGTGGGGCCGGCGGACGAGATCTGGTACTGGCCGACCTGCTGGCCGGCCATGCTGGGCGAGATGGGCGCTGGTGAAGGCAGGGCAGGTGTTGCTGCTCATCCGCAGGTCGCTGATGTGTCCGCACCCCACTTGCCCGACGGCAAGCTGAGGTCGAAGGGGTACGCCCACTGCACGAAGCTGGGCGTCACCGATCGCGCAAAAACTTCCACTCGACTCTGTCCGCTGCGCCGCGCCAGCCGGCCAAGGGCCAAGCAGTTCGCACTTTCGGTACGGCGACGCGTGGCCGCGCACTGGCGGCAAGCCGCCGCACGCTGCAGTGAACAGCGCGTGCAATTGAAATCGCCGTGATGCGACCATGCGCGGATGACCACGGCAAAACCACGGCGGGTTTCCATCATCGGCGGCGGCCCGGGCGGGCTGATGGCGGC
>JAJXTX010000122.1:4922-7626 GCA_021783385.1 Pseudomonadota bacterium | reverse complement strand
TCCTTGTACAGCCGGTACAGCGACTGGTCGAAGGTCTGCATGCCTTCCTGCAGGCTGCGGTCCATCGCTTCCTTGATTTCGTGGATCTGGCCGCGGCGGATCATGTCGCGGATCAGCGGCGTGTTCAGCAGCACCTCGGCCGCAGGCACGCGACGCCCATCCTTGCCCACCACCAGGCGCTGACTGATCACCGCGCGCAGGTTCAGCGCCAGGTTCATCAGTACGTTCTTGTGCGCCGACTCGGGGAAAAAGTTGAGGATGCGCTCCAGCGTCTGGTCGGCATTGTTGGAATGCAGCGTGGCCAGGCACAGGTGGCCGGTTTCGGAGAAGGCGATAGCCGCCTCCATCGTGTCGGTGTCGCGGATCTCGCCGATCATGATCACGTCGGGCGCCTCGCGCATCGCGTTCTTCAGTGCCTCGTGGTAGCTGTGGGTGTCCAGCCCCACCTCGCGCTGGTTGACGATCGACTTCTTGTGCCGGTGCAGGTACTCGATCGGATCCTCGATGGTGAGGATGTGACCGGGCGAATGGGTGTTGCGATGGTTGATCATCGCCGCCAGCGTGGTCGACTTGCCCGAGCCGGTGGCGCCGACCACCAGGATCAGTCCGCGCGGTTCCATGATCAGGTCGCGGAAAATCGTCGGCAGCTGCAACTGTTCGACGCTGGGGATCTCGCTCTTGATCGCGCGGATCACCATGCCCACTTCGCCGCGCTGCTTGAACACGTTGATGCGGAAACGGCCGGCTTCCTTCACCGCCAGCGCCATGTTCAGTTCAAGGTTGCGCTCGAACTGCGGCACCTGGCCCTCGTCCATCAGCGAGTAGGCTATTTTCTTGACCATGCCCGAGGGCAGGCCGGTGTTGCCCAGCGGATAGAGCTTGCCCTCGACCTTGATGTTCACCGGGGCGCCGGTGGTCAGGAACATGTCCGACGCGCCCTTGTCTACCATAAGCTTCAGGAAGTAACCGATGTCCACGTATGTCCCCTGTTTCCGGTCCGCGTTGCAATGGTGGATTATGCCCGCCCACAATACGCCTCGACACTCTTTTAGGAATGTGACGGTGCCCATCTTTCCCCTGTTGCCCGGCCGCCGCCTGCGTTCGCTCTGCGCGGCTCTGGCGCTGAGCCTCACGCTGGCGCTGGCCGGTTGTGCCTCCGTGCCGCCGCCGAATGATTCGATGAATCTGGCGCAAGCCAAGCTGCAGGCCGCGCGCGACGCCGGCGCCGCCGATTATGCGCCGGTCGATCTCGGTTTTGCGCAGGACAAGTTCCAGCAGGCCCAGACCGCCATGGCCGAGCGCAAGTACGCCGAAGCGGCCGACCTGGCCGAGGAATCGCGTGCGGACGCCGAGCTGGCCAGCGCCAAGGCCAGGCTGGGGGCGGAGCGCGCCCAGATTCAGCGCAAGGTGCAGGAAAACACCCGCTTGCGCGTGCTTGGCGAGCAGGTCGCCAGCCAGCCGCAGGCGCAGTCGGCGGCCCCGGCCGACGCCTCGTCCAGCACGTTGCCCGACCAGAACCTGCCGGCGCCGGCCGGCTCGGCGCCGCTGCCGCCTACCGACGGCGGCTTTCAGACCGTGCCCGACAGCACGCCGCCGGCCGCCGGCGGCCAGCCCTCCGATCCAACCCAGCAGGGAGGTCAGCCATGAAGCGCGTCAGCGTGATTTTCGCCGCCCTGCTGGTGGTCGCTGCCAGCGGCGCGGCACGGGCCGGACAGGATGATATCGACGTCCAGCGCCTCAACAACAGCCTCGACCAGCTGGCCAACGATCCCGAGCTGGGCGGCTATGCGCAGGCCGATCAGGCGCGCGCGCGCGATGCCATCAACCGGCTGGCGCAGGCCAGCCGCAAGGAACGCGCGCACGATCTGTACCTGGCCGAACGACGCGTCGATCTGGCCAAGACCGCCGCACAGGTGCAGGACGCGCAGCTCAAGCTGACCCAGCTCGATCGCGAGCACGACCAGATCCTGCTGGAAAACAGCCGCCGTGAGGCCCAGCGTGCGCGGCTGGAACTGGAGCGCCAGCGCATGCAGTACCAGATGGCGCAGGAGGAAACCGCGCGCCTGCAGCAGCAGGGTCTGGAAGCTTCGCAGGCCGCCGCCCAGGCGCAGGCCGAGGCGGCGCAGGCGAAAAAGCTGGCCGCGGCGCAGAGTCGGGTGGCCATTGCCGCCCGTCGCGAGGCGGCGCTTGCGGCCCAGGCGGCCAAGGCCATGCGTTCGCAGTTGCAGCGCGACGCAGGGCGGACGCCGCCGGAGAAGCCGAAGAAGGCCAGCAAGAAGCACTCCGAACACCGCTGAGACGAACCGCAGCGACTGCCCCGGGCGGCGCTGCGGCAAGCCCGACGCGGTTCGGTGGTGAGCGCGGGGAAATACTGTTTCGACAGGTTTTCGTGTGCGAGCCCGCTGTGTGGGGCCAGTCCTTTCGCGGCTTGCACCGACCCCGGCGGCGGAGTACGTTCAAAGTGCCCTTGTTGCATTCCGGCAGCGGGGCCACTGACCTGAACCATGCGCCCATCCCACGTTGTGTTTGCACTCCCGCGTCCCGGCTTGCCGGCGCGCGGCGTGGTGGTGCCGCTGCGTTCAACCGTCTGCGGGCGCCTGCACGACGCGCGCCCGCGCAGCCACTCGCGAGGAGGTTGGATCATGTTTGAAAACCAGCAGCGTGATGATGTCGAGGCGTTGATGAAGGCCGATGCCGAATTCCG
>JAJXTX010000122.1:0-4822 GCA_021783385.1 Pseudomonadota bacterium | reverse complement strand
CCCGGCGCCACCCTGGTGGAGGGCACCGCCGGCAATACCGGGCTGGGGCTGGCGCTGGTGGCGCAGCAGAAAGGCTATCGCCTGATCCTGGTGGTGCCGGACAAGATGAGCCGCGAGAAGATTTTCAACCTCAAGGCGATGGGTGCCGAGGTGGTGCTGACGCGTTCGGATGTAGCCAAGGGCCATCCGGAGTATTACCAGGACATGGCCGAGCGGATCGCCCGCGAAACGCCCGGCGCCTATTTCATCAATCAGTTCGGCAACCCCGACAACCCGCGCGCGCACTACGAGACCACCGGCCCGGAAATCCTCGAGCAACTGGATGGCCGCGTCGATGCGGTGGTGTTCGGCTGCGGCTCCTCCGGCACCATGACCGGGCTGTCGCGCTACTTCGCCGAGCACTCGCCGGGCACGGAGCTGATCCTGGCCGATCCGGTCGGCTCGATCCTCACCCAGTACATCAACGAGGGCACGCTGTCGACCAAGTCCGCCAGCTGGATGGTCGAGGGCATCGGCGAGGATTTCCTGCCGTCGATCAGCGACTTCTCGCGCGTGAAGAAGGCCTATGCGATCTCCGACAAGGAGAGCTTCCTGGCCGCGCGCGAGCTGCTGGCGAAGGAGGGCGTGCTCGGCGGCTCGTCCACCGGCACGCTGCTGGCCGCGGCGCTGAGGTATTGCGCCGAGCAGACCGCGCCCAAACGGGTGATGATGTTTGTCTGCGACACCGGCAACAAGTACCTGTCCAAGCAGTACAACGACTACTGGATGCTCGACAACGGCTTTCTCGAGCGCGAGCCGCACGGCGACCTGCGCGACCTGCTGCTGCGCCCGTTCGCCCAACGCGACACCGTGGTGATCGGGCCGAACGAATTGCTGATCACCGCCTACACCCGCATGAAGCTGTACGACGTGTCGCAGCTGCCGGTGATGGACGGTCACCGGCTGGTCGGCATCGTCGACGAGTCGGACGTGTTGATGCATGTGCATGTCGACGAGGCGCGCTTCCGCGATCCGGTCTCCACCGCCATGATGAGCAACCTGCACATGCTCGCGGTGAGCGAGCCGATCGAGGCCCTGCTGCCGGTGTTCGAGCGCGGCCACGTGGCGATCGTGGTGGACGGTGAACAGTTCCTCGGCCTGATCACCCGCATCGACCTGCTCAACTATTTGCGGCGCAAGGTGAACTGAGATTCAACATGCAGGAGCGCACCCTGTGCGCGAATGCTCCTGGCGGTCAGGCGGAATGCATTCGCCCACAGGGTGGACTCCTACCGCTCCGCTATCGATGATTACGTGCCACGAAAGCCTGCGGTAATGCAGTCCCTGCAAGATCTGGTCTATGCGCCAGGGCCGCCCGTCCTGCAGTCATCCTGAGGAAACCCGACCATGTGTGGAATTGTTGCTGCCGCTGCCCAGCGCGACGTCGCGCCACTGCTGATCGTGGGACTCAAGGCACTGGAATACCGCGGCTATGATTCCTCCGGCGTGGCCGTGCTCGACCACGGCGCGATCCGTCGCGTGCGCGCCAAGGGCAAGGTGCGCGAGATGGAGGCGTTGTACCTCGCCGATCCGTTTCCCGGTGGCACCGGCATCGCGCACACCCGCTGGGCCACCCACGGCGTGCCGAACGAGGCCAACGCGCATCCGCATGTGGCCGGGCGGGTGGCGCTGGTACACAACGGCATCATCGAAAACTACATCACCCTGCGCGCCGAGCTGCAGGCGCGCGGCTACGTGTTCACCTCCGACACCGACACCGAGGTGATGGCGGCGCTGATCGACGAGCGCATCGGCCAGGGCCTGACCCTGCGCGAGGCGGTACTGGTTACCGTGCGCGAGCTGGAAGGTGCCTATGCGATCGCTGTGATCAGCCGCGACGAACCCGGCCGCGTGGTCGGTGCACGCCGCGGTGCGCCGCTGCTGGTGGGTCTGGGCATCGGCGAGAATTTTCTCGGTTCGGATGCGCAGGCGCTGATCCAGGTCACCAACCGCATGCTCTACCTTGATGAGGACGACGTGGTCGAGATCAGCCGCGATTGCGTGCAGGTCTTCGGCCTCGACGGGCGGCCGGTGGAGCGCGTGGTACACGAGAGCGAGCTGTCCTCCGACGCGGTCGAGCGCGGCGAATACCGCCACTACATGCAGAAGGAGATCTTCGAGCAGCCGCTGGCGGTAGCCAACACGCTGGAAGCACGCATCGGCCCGCACGGCGTGCTGCCCAACATCTTCGGCATCGACAGCGACGCGGTCCTGGAGCAGGTGCGCGGCCTGCACATCATCGCCTGCGGCACCAGCTATCACGCCGGCCTGGTGGCGAAATACTGGATCGAGGAATACGCGCGGCTGCCAGTCAGCGTGGAAGTGGCCAGCGAATACCGCTACCGCGAGGCGGTGGTGCCGACCGGCACGCTGTTCGTGGCCATCTCGCAGTCCGGCGAAACCGCCGACACGCTGGCTGCCCTGCGCGAGTCGCGCCGTCGCGGTTATCTGGGCACGCTGGCGATCTGCAACGTGCCGGAATCGTCACTGGTGCGCGAGGCGGACCTGAAGCTGATGACCCGCGCCGGCCCGGAGATCGGCGTGGCCTCGACCAAGGCGTTCACCACCCAGCTGGCCGCGCTCGCGCTGCTGACGCTGGAGCTGGCGCGTCGCCACGGGCTCGATCCGCAGCGCTACGCCGCGTTGTGCGCCGAGCTGCAGCATCTGCCGCGCGCGATCGAGAACGCGCTGAAGCTGGAGCCGGCGATCATCGAGCTGGCCGGCGAATTCATCCATCGCCAGCACGCGCTGTTCCTCGGCCGCGGCGCCCAGTATCCGGTGGCGCTGGAAGGCTCGCTCAAGCTGAAGGAAATCTCCTACATCCACGCCGAGGCATATCCCGCCGGCGAACTCAAGCACGGCCCGCTGGCGCTGGTCGACGAGGACATGCCGGTGGTGGCGGTGGCGCCGAACGGCCCGCTGCTGGACAAGCTCAAATCCAACCTGCAGGAAGTGCGCGCCCGCGGCGGGCGCCTGATCGTGTTTGCCGACGGCACGGCCGGCATGGATGACATGGCCACCCACGGCACCATGCTGCGGGTCGAATCCGGCGGCAGCTTCATCGCGCCGGCCGTGTTCACCGTGCCGCTGCAGCTGCTCGCCTATCACGTCGCCGTGCTGCGCGGTACCGACGTCGATCAGCCACGCAATCTGGCCAAGTCAGTAACGGTGGAATAGGTCGTCGCGCGGTCTGCGGCTTTGATTGCCGTCGTCTGGCGGCGATAATGAGGAACTTTCCCCAGGGCCTGCCGCGATGACCGAGAAGACCGTACTCAACGCCACCCATCGCGCGCTCGGCGCCCGCATGGTCGACTTCGGTGGCTGGGACATGCCGATCAACTACGGCTCGCAGATCGAGGAGCACCATGCAGTGCGCCGTGATGCCGGCATGTTCGACGTCTCGCACATGACCGTGATCGACCTGCACGGTCCGCGCACGCGCGAGTTTCTGCGCCACCTGCTGGCCAACAGCGTGGACAAGCTGAAAGTGACCGGCAAGGCACTCTACTCGTGCATGCTGAACGAGCGCGGCGGGGTGATCGACGACCTGATCGTGTACCTCTTCGACGAGGCGCATTTCCGGCTGGTGGTGAACGCCGCCACCCGCGCCAAGGATCTGGCCTGGATCGAGCGGCAGGCAGTGCCATTCGGGGTGACTGTGAAGGAGCGCCCCGATTTCGCGATGATTGCGGTGCAGGGGCCGCACGCGCGCGGCAAGGTACTCGACCTGCTGCACGAGGTCGATCGCCCGCGCATCGAGAAGCTGGGCAAGTTTGCCGCGGCCGCGGCACAGGGTCCGCACGGCATGCCGCTGTTCGTGGCGCGCACCGGCTACACCGGCGAGGACGGTTTCGAGATCATCGTGCCGAACGCGCACGCCGTCGCGTTGTGGCAGGCGCTGCTTGCCGCCGGCGTGAAGCCGGCCGGGCTCGGCGCGCGCGACACCCTGCGGCTGGAGGCTGGCATGAACCTGTACGGCCAGGATATGGACGAGGGCGTCTCGCCGTGGGAGGCCAACCTGGGCTGGACGGTTGCGCTGGACGCCGGACGCGACTTCATCGGCCGCGCCGCGTTGGAGGCGCAGCAGGCCGCCGGGGTCAAGCGCGTGATGGTAGGCCTGGTGCTGGACGAGAAGGGCGTGCTGCGGCACGGCCAGCCGGTGCTTACCGCGAACGGCGCGGGCGAGATCCTCTCCGGCAGCTTTGCGCCCACGCTGGAGAAGGCGGTGGCCTTTGCGCGCATTCCGGTGGGCGAGCCTGGCGCCATCCGCGTCGACATCCGCGGTCGTGAAGTGCCGGTGCGGCTGGTGAAATATCCGTTCGTGCGCGACGGCAAGCCGTGCGCGGGCATCTGAGGCTGCACGGCTGCGTTGCCGGCACATTTTTGCCGTGCGACCGATGCGGTTAGAATCGGCGCACTTCCCCTGACTGCCATCAACCACTGGATCCGATCATGAGCGAGATTCCCGGCGATCTGAAATTCCTGAAGTCCCACGAATGGGCCCGTGTCGAAGATGACGGCCTGATCCGGGTGGGCATATCCGACCACGCGCAGGCCCAGCTCGGTGACCTCGTCTACGTCGAGCTGCCGGAGGTGGGTGCCAGCGTGAAGGCCGGCAGCGGTGCGGCCGTGGTGGAGTCGGTAAAGGCTGCCTCGGACATCTACTCGCCGGTGTCCGGCGAGATCGTCGAGGTCAACGAGTCGCTCAGCGACAAGCCGGAAATCATCAACGAAGATGCCTACGGCGAAGGCTGGATCTTTCTGGTGCGCGCCAGCGACCGCG
>JAJXTX010000121.1:3698-7669 GCA_021783385.1 Pseudomonadota bacterium | reverse complement strand
CGTGCGGTCGAACGGCGGCTTGAACAGCCGGTACAGGCCGCCCATGAACTCCGCATACGAATTGCGCGGCACGCCGGTGTTGGCGTCGGCCGCCGGGACCACCTGCGCGCTGCAGCCCAGGCCCGCTGCGATCGCCTTGCGCTGCAGCCACGCCAGCGGCAGCTCGGGCAGCGGATCGGGCCGGCGTCCCGCGCCGTCGCGCAGGTAACCGCCGCCCACGTCGCCATGCGCGCCGATGAACCAGCGCTGCTCGATCTCCACCTGCTCGGGCTTCTTCGCGGTGAGCGACTCGCCGGGTTTCAGGGTGTCCGGGTTGCGCGTCCACACGGTCGGCGCGAAATCGGCGCGGTGCTCGTCCAGCGCCAGTGCCTGATAGGCGTAGCGCACGATCTTGCTCAGCTCGGTGTCGTGAAACTGGTAGCGCGCGCGGGCGAACGGAAACCACGAGGCGGTGTCGGGTATGCCCAGCGCGCCGACCGTATCCCACACGCCGATGAAGTGGATCGCGATCTCGATCGCGCGCCGCGCGCGCCATTCCACCGCTGCCGGATCGCCCGGCTTGGTCGCGCCGTCGCGATAGAAAGCGTAGGCGGCGACAATTTCCGCTGCGGCGACCTTGCCGTCGGCGCCGCGCCGCAGCAGGCCGCATTTGCGGATCATGCCGCCGAGGCTGCGCGCGGTGTACGCGCCGCGGCTGAAGCCGAACAGGTACAGCTGGTCGCCCGGCTGCCACGTCTCGCACAGCCAGCGGTAGCCGTCGCGCACATGGCCCGACAGGCCGTAGCCGAACGCGCCACCCAGCAGGTGGCTGATCCCGGCCGACACGCCCACGCCGGCGATGTAGTTGAGCAGCTGCGGGTTGCCGTCGGCGTCCTGCGCAGCGATCAGCTGGCGCAGGCGCTCCACGTTGGTATTCGACTCCGGCTTGTTCCAGGTGCCGTCGAACAGCAGCACCAGTCGACGCGTGGCCATTGGTGTCCTCCAGCATGACGCGGCGAGACAGGCTGGCCGTGACTCTAGGACGGTGCCCGCCACGCGGCCAGTGCCGGATGCGCGGCCCCGATCACGCGGGCTGGAGCGGTCGTGCAGGCAGTGCGTCGATCAGCGCAGCCAGCTCGCGCGCGATCGCCGCGGGCGGCAGGCCGTGGGCGTGCAGGGCGTGGTTGCCGGGGCCGTACGGCCCCCACTCGTCAGCCTGGGTGGTGGTGAAGATGCCCAGCGTGGGCGCGCCGGCGGCGCAGGCCAGGTGCATCACGCCGCAGTCCAGGCTGACGTGGGCGTCCAGGCTGCCCAGCACGCTGGCCAGCTTGCGCAGGTCGCCGGTGTAGTAGGCGGGGTAGCGCGAGTCCAGCAGCGAGCGGCCGAAGTGCGGAATGATCTCGACCAGCCGGGTGTCGGGCAGGGCGGCTTCGAGCGCCCGCAGCAGGGTGCTCCACCACGCCGCATCGAGCCGCTTGGGGCCGGTGGCATTGGCGAAGATGCCGATGATCTTGCGGCCATCGCGGCGGCCCTGCGGCTGGCCCAGCACCCGCTGCAGGGTGCGGCGACCCCACGCCAGCTCGGCCGCATCCAGCCGGATGTCGGGTACCGGATAGGTGGCCTGCGCGGCCTGCTCCGGTGTACCGAGGCCGAGCGCATGCCGCAGCAGATATACCGGGCGCTGGCCGGTGCTGCGCAGGTCGGCGGGCAACGCGGCGGTGTGTGTCACGTGGCCGCTTTTCTTCGGCCCATTGAAGCCAAGTTTGAAAGTGGCGTGCGCCAGCCGCAGCAGCAGGCGTCCGGTCTGCGACTGCGGGTCGGGGTCGATCGCCAGGTCGTAGTGCTGCCGGCGCATGTCGCGCAACGTGCGCCACAGCTGCAGCGGGTGGCCGACGCCGTGCGCGGGCAGCCGAAACGCCCGGTGGAAGCCGCCATAGTGGCCGAACAGCACTGGCGCGATGCCGCTGCGGGTGATCACGTCGATCTCCGCGCCAGGCCAGGTCGCCTCCAGCTCCTGCAGCAGCGGCGTCAGCAGCAGCGCGTTGCCCAGGGTGAGGCTCATGTGGCAGATCAGGATGCGGTAGACGCCCGCGCGCGGCAGCGGTGCATCGTGCAGCTGGACCGGCGCGCCCAGCAGCAGGCGGGTGAGGCGGCGCGCCAGGCGGCGGCGCAGGTCGTTCATGCGAAGCGATAGTGACTGGGAAGGCACGGCGTGACCTGCGAAGGGTTGGTAGGTGGTGCGGCGCCGGTTCGCCGGGTGCTCAGGCAGCGTTGGCAGCGTCGAGAATCGGCCGGCGATGATCAAGCAGCCACTGCCGCGCGTCGCTGGCGTCGTGCTCGAACCAGGCGCGCGTCGAGCCGAGCCGGAACGTGTAGCCCCACGCGTCCATATCCGCCATCAGGCGGGCGCGACCGACGCCGGGCAGGTGATCGGCCAGCACGATCTGCAGATAGCAGGTGGCGTCCTCCTCCTCGATCGAATCGGTGGCATCGGTATGCACGGCGGCGCGGCGCTCCGGCGGCAGCACGATCAGATGGCCGGCCTCGTGCAGCAGCGAGTGCACCGGCGTGTCATCGCGTGCGTATACAGTGTGGCCGATGATGCCTGCCTCGGCGTCGCCCCAGTAGCTGCCAGGGATGGGCTCGTCATCGGCGACCCGCTGCAGCGTGAGGCCGAAGCGGGCAAGCAACGTCGCGGCGACGCCGAAGCCCAGCTGGCCCATGCGCATCACGTCGTGAAGCGGATCGCTGGCGTCGTGCACGGTGGAGGTTTCAGGGGACATGCGGCGATGGCCGGACGGCGCTGCGGAGAAGGGTCGAAACGATGGCCGGGCCGGCGCGATGCCGCGTGCGCAGGCGTGACGGTCGAGCGGCGGGTCAGCCGGTCTTGGCGGCGGGCTTGCCGTCGGGCAGCGCCACCGACAGTTCGAGGATTTCGTGGCCGCTGTCCTGTTCGAGCTTGATGCTGATCGCCTCGATATCGACGTGGACGTATTTCTTGATCACCTCGAGCAGTTCGCTGCGCATCAGCGGCAGGTAGTCGGGCGCGCCGCGGGTGGAGCGCTCCTGCGCCACGATGATGCGCAGGCGCTCCCTGGCCACGGTGGCGGTGGCTTCTGGCTTGCGCTTCAGGAAATCGAGGATGCCCATCGTGATCAACCTCCGAACACGCGCTGGAGAAAGCCTTTCTTCGGCACGTCGATGAAGCGCAGCGGGCGCTCTTCGCCGAGGATCCGCGCCACCGTGTCACTGTAGGCCTGGCCGGCCAGCGAGTTGGCGTCGACGATCACCGGGATGCCGTTGTTGGAGGCGGTCAGCACGTTCTCCGATTCGGGAATCACGCCGACCACGTTGATGCCGAGGATTTCCTCCACGTCTTTCACGCTGAGCATCTCGCCGATCGCCACGCGGGCCGGGTTGTAGCGGGTCAGCAGCAGGTGCTGGGTGATCGGGGTGTCGCCGCGTTCGGCGCGGCGGGTCTTGCTGGCGAGCAGGCCGAGGATACGGTCAGAGTCGCGCACCGAGGAGACTTCGGGGTTGACCACCACCACCGCGTGGTCGGCAAAGTACATCGCCAGATGCGCGCCCTTTTCGATGCCGGCCGGGGAGTCGCAAACGACGTAGTCGAAGCCGTCTTCGGACAGGCCGTCGAGTACCTTCTCGACGCCCTCCTGGGTCAGCGCGTCCTTGTCGCGGGTCTGGCTGGCCGCCAGCACGTAGAGATTGTCGTGACGTTTGTCCTTGATCAGCGACTGCTTCAGCGTGGCCTCGCCGTGCACGACGTTGACGAAGTCATACACCACGCGCCGCTCGCAGCCCATGATCAGGTCGAGATTGCGCAGGCCGACGTCGAAGTCGATCACGGCGACCTTCTTGCCGGCCATCGCCAGACCGGTGGCCAGCGAGGCGCTGGTGGTGGTCTTGCCGACGCCGCCTTTGCCGGAGGTGACAACGATAATCTCAGCAGTCAAGGGCTCATCTCCGCGTGATTC
>JAJXTX010000121.1:0-3598 GCA_021783385.1 Pseudomonadota bacterium | reverse complement strand
TCGTAGGCGGCGCGGAACTTGGCGATCAGCGGCAGCCCCATGCGCTTGGCCAGTGCCTCGGTTTCGCTGGTGCCGTAGGCCAGCCCCACCGGCAGCATGCCGGCGCTGCGCACCGCTTCGAGCAGCGCGTCGACGGTGCCGTCATCAGGCAGGTCGAGCAGGTGGCTCAGGTCGAGCACCACGGCGGCGCGCGAGAACATCTGCGGAGCGGCGCGCACGCGGCGCTCCAGCTCGTCGCACAGCGCGGCCGCATCCACCCGGCGTACGCGCACGCAGGCGATGCCGACCTGGCCGAAGCGCAGGTCGCAGGTATCGGAGGTGTCGATGCGTGCGTTCAAGGCTGTGTTTCCCCGGCCGCCTGCCGCGCGTCGGTATGCACTCGTTCGCTCAGCCACGGCTGGTCGGGCAGGCCGCCATGATCCAGCCAGGTGTCGCGCACGAAGGCATAGCTGGGCAGGTCGCGCGCCAGCAGGCTCACCTGCGGGCCGTCCGCGCCCATCCGCTGCTGACCGACTTCCTGGAAGCCGTAGGTGCCGTGGAACAGCACCACCACGTCGTCGCGCGGCTCCAGAAACACCTCGCAGGCGAGCAGCGGCACGCGTACCTCGGCGTAGCTGTGCACGTCGCTGTAGAACACGCGGCCGAGGCCGTGCCGGCGGAACGCGTTGGCGATCACGATGCGGTCGATGTAGAGAAACTGCGGATAGCGTCCGGCGAACCAGCGGTAGTTGGGACTGAGGTAATCGCCGCCTTCGCGCAGCGCGATCAGGAAGCCGGCCAGCTGGCCGTCGATTTCGGCCACGCGAAAATAGTCCGCGTGATCGTGGAAATAACGCAGCTGGGCAGCGTCGAGGGCGAGGATGGAGCGACCGGCGGTGTTGTTCAGCGCCAGCACCGCATCCAGGTCGTGCTCGCGCACGTCGCGGATGGCAAGGGCCATTCGTTGCTCCGCAAGGGTGGATTCGGAAACGAGGTCGAGCAGCCGCCCCGCATGGTGGTGCATTATGCCACGCGGCCGGAACGGACACACCGGCCGTCGCGCTTGTGAAAGCTTCGTAAAGTGGCCGGTATCCGCAGGGCGCGCGAAGCGAGGCGTGGTTCTCAGGCATGACTTCCCGCGCATTGCGCGAACGGCCGCCGCAGCCAATGATGCAAGGCATGCGCTGGCCATTTCTCAACCACATCCGCCTGCTTCGCTACGCGGGCTTTTTCACCTACCTCTCGGTGGGCACGCCGCTGATCACCAACTGGGCCACCGAGCGGCTGAACCAGCTGCAGCGCCCGAATTTCTCGCTGCTGCTGTGGACGCTGTGCTACCTCACCTTCGGCCTGATGTACTGGCTGCTCACCAGCAACCTCGGTTCGCGCCGGCACCCGGCGCTGAAGCTGCTGGGGCTGGCCCTGATGACGGCGGCCGCCGGCGCGGTGGGCTGGTACAGCCACAGCGGATTGTCCGCGATGCTGATGGTAGTGGCCTCGCTGGTGCTGCCGTGGCTGTTGCCGTTCTGGCTGGCGGTGTTCTGGCTGGTGCTGCAGCACCTCAGCCTGGTGGCGATGTTTGCCACCTTCCCCGAATACGACCACAGCATCGCGCTGAGCTTCCTGCAGGCGAGTCTTTATCTCGGCATCTCCGTGCTGGTTTTCGTCACTTCGACGGTGGCCAGCCAGCAGACCGAGCAGCGCGAGGCACAGCGGCGACTCAACTCCGAACTGCGCGCCACCCGCGCGCTGCTGGCCGAGTCCAGCCGCATCGCCGAGCGCATGCGCATTGCGCGCGACCTGCATGACCTGATCGGCCACCACCTGACCGCGCTGAGCCTCAACCTGGAGGTCGCCAGCCATCTCACCAACGAGGCCGCCGGTGAGCATGTGCGCAAGGCGCAGAGCACCGCGCGGCACCTGCTGGCCGACGTGCGCGAGGCGGTCAGCGAGCTGCGTCAGGACGATGCGATCGATCTGACCCAGGCGCTGCGCAGCCTGACCGAGGGCGTGCCTGGCTTGAGCGTGCACGTGGTCATGCCACCGCGCTTCAGCGTGGAGGATCCGCGCCGCGCGCAGGTGCTGCTGCGTTGCGCGCAGGAAATCATCACCAACACCGCCAAGCACGCCGGCGCGCGCAATCTCTGGCTCAACTTTGCCTACGCCGAGGCCAGCCTGCTCGGCCTGCATGCGCGCGACGACGGCCGCGGCGCGGAGCGGGTCGAACCGGGCAACGGGCTGTCCGGCATGCGCGAACGGCTGGCCGAATTCGGCGGCAGCATGACGCTGGATACCGCTGTGGGCCAGGGCTTCGCGCTTACCGTGCGGCTGCCGCTGGGCGAGCACGCCGCGCTGGCGCACGCGCCGAGCCGGTTCGAGCCGCCGGCGCTGAGCGTCTCCTGATGTTGGCGGCGCGGCCGGTCGTGCAAGAATGCGCCGGTGCCGGCAATCGCAGCCGCCGGTTTCCGGCAGCCGCTCATGAACCCCGTGCGTGCGAGGATTCGCGATGATCTCCGTTTGTCTCGTCGACGACCAGAACCTGGTGCGCCAGGGCGTCCGCTCGCTGCTCGACCTGGCCGGGGACATCCGCGTGGTGGCCGAATGTGCCGACGGCGCGCAGGCGGTGCAGGACATTCCGCGGATCAAGCCCGACGTGGTGCTGCTGGATCTGCGCATGCCCAACATGAGCGGGTTGGAAGTGCTGCAGGCGCTGTCAGCGCGCAATGAACTGCCGCCCACCATCATCCTGACCACCTTCGACGATGATCAGCTGGTGCTGCAGGGCCTGAAGGCCGGCGCACGCGGCTACCTGCTGAAGGATGTCTCGCTGGAGCAGCTGGTGGAGGCGGTACGCACGGTCGCGGGCGGTGGCTCGCTGGTGGCGCCGATGGTTACCCAGCGCCTGATGGCGGGCGTGGCGCGGATGCAAAACCATTTCACCAGTCTGGAACAGCCCGATCCGCTGACCGAGCGCGAGACCGAGATCCTGCGGCTGCTGTCCGGCGGCTACAGCAACAAGGAGATCGCCAACTCGCTCAAGGTGGCCGAGGGCACGGTGAAGAACCACGTCTCCAACATCCTCTCCAAGCTGGGCGTGCGCGACCGCACCCGTGCGGTGCTGAAGGCGCTGGAACTGGGCATCGTCTGAGCGGATGCCCGAATGCCAAGGGCGTTGGCGGTGACCGCATTTGTCGGCGCGCAAGGCGCCTTTTCAAAGCGGCCGGCCGGCCCGGGGCGCGCGCTGCAGCTCGCTTCCGACCCGTGCGTCGGGCCGCGCAGCGCGGCATGGCGTTCCGGCGCGCGAGCAGCTAACATCCGTAGCTTCGGCATTCGCCGACCCTTGCCATGACCTGCGGTACAAGCCCTCGGGCAGGCCCGCATGGCGGCTGGGGCAACACCCTTTCGGTATGGCGTAGAGACGCTCGGAGAACTCTGGAATGATGCGTGTCCTTGAATTTCTTGTTGCCCTGGTCATCGTGGCGGTACTCGGTGTGCTGGCGGCCGTGGTGATGCCTGGCAGCGGCCACGTCGAGCGCTCGCTGGTGATGGGCAAGGACATGCGTCAGGTCTACGACGTGCTCGACAACTTCCGCACGCTGCCGGAGTACACGGTGCTGCG
>JAJXTX010000120.1 GCA_021783385.1 Pseudomonadota bacterium | reverse complement strand
CGCAGCTGCTTGATCTGGCGCGGCAGGCCCGCGAACTTGAATTGCCCGCCGAGCCGGTGCTGCGGCGATTGACCAAACTGCTGGGGGATGGGACATGAATGCCGTACTTCGTGAAAGGGAATCCACCGTCGTCGCTCCGCTCGCCGTGCGCGGGCTGCAACACTGCTACGAGGGCGCCAGCGTGCTCACCGGCGTCGACCTGACGCTGGCGTCCGGCAGCGTGCTCGGCCTGATCGGCCGCAACGGCGCCGGCAAGTCCACCCTGATCCGCGCCATGCTGGGCCTGCTGGTGCCGCTGGCCGGCACCGCCACGGTATTCGGCGAGCCGGCGCTGAAACTGGGCGATGCGACCAAGGCGCGCCTCGCCTACGTGCCGCAGCAGCCGGAGGCGCTGGCGTGGCTCACCGCGCAGCAGATGCTCGATTTCGTCGGCCGCTTCTATCCGCGCTGGGACAACGCTTTCGCGAAGCACACGCTGGAGCGCTGGCAGATCCAGCCGAACAAGCTGCTGGCCAAGCTGTCGCCGGGCGAGCGCCAGCGCGTCGACCTGATCCGCGCGCTGGCCTCGCAGCCCGAGCTGCTGGTGCTGGACGAGCCGGCCGCCGCGCTCGATCCGGTCGCCCGCCGCGAGCTGCTGCGCGAGATCGCGCTGCGCGCCGGCGAGTCCGGCACCACCGTGCTGTTCTCCACCCACATCGTGTCGGACCTGGAGCGCGTCGCCTCGGAGATCGCCTTCCTGCATCAGGGCAAGCTGCTGATGCATTGCAGCGTCGACGAAACCAAGGAGCGCTACGGCCGGCTGTGGCTGCCCGGCCAGATCGGCTACGCCGCTCCTGGGCAGTCACTCAGCCGGCGTCGCCACGACGACGGCAGCCTCAGCCTGGTGATCGAACGCGACGCGCACGGCCACTGGCCGGAAGCGGCGAACCTCCCCGGCGCGCGCGTCGATGCGCTGGGGCTGGAGGATCTGTTTGTGGAAATTGCGGAGTGAGGCTGTGGCGGCTATTGATTTTGCCGGGGCAGGCGCTGTCGCAGATGTCGCGCCATATGGTGTTGGCGGCAGCCGGTGTGATGTTGGGGCTATGCGTCTGGATCGGTCCGCACGCGTACAGCCATTCGGTGAGTTGGACGCTGGATGCGGCCCATATCGCTGCGCAGCTCAATGCGGTGGCATGGGTGTGTCTTTCCAATGTGCTGTTGCTGGCCCGTGATGCGCGGCGCCTGCGTCTGCCCGCGATCGAACGCGACGTGCTGGCCAGTCTCGCCTTATATGCCGTGCTCGGCATTGTGCTGCCGACGCTGTGGCTGGGTGCGCTCGGTGGCCCCGCTCGGGTGATCGTCGTGGAGCTGCTGCTGGGCGCCGGCCTCGGCATGGCGTATGCCGTGTTGCCGAGTTATCTGGCGATGTTGGCGGTTTTCCTTGGGACGTCCCATTGGTTGCCACTGCCGGGTTCGGCGCAACCAGGTTTCACGACATGGGCTGGCCCGTTCAGCGTGTTGGTGTGGCTGATGGTTTGGCTGCGCTGGCGCGCCGTGTTGCGCGATGGGCATGGAGCCGAGGGCATCCATGCGCCGATGCTGTTCGTGATCCGGCTGGGCCTGTGGAACCGCGGCGGCGGCACGATGGGTGTCGGCAGGAATAACCTGCTGAACCGTCAGGGCCCGGAATGGATGCGGCCGGCGGTCGATCTGCGCGGCAGTGGCCCGGGGCACACGCAGCAGAGTCTGCGCGTAGCCTTGGGTGGGTTGTTCGTGCCGCAGACGCCCGTAAGCCGCCTGCGGCAGACGGTGATCCTGCTGTTGAGTCTGGCGCTGGGTGCGCTGCTGATAGTTGCGCCGTGGGCCGATCATGCTGGCAATGGGGCTGTGTGGTTTCGGGAGATCGGTGGTACCGGGTTGCTGATTGAGTTCGGCGCCTTTGGCAGCGCGATCCTGGCGTTAAGCACCATGAAATGGTTGCAGCAGCGCTGGCAAAAGAACAATGCCGAGTTGCCACTGCTGGCCTTGCTGCCGGGGCTGGCCGATGCCGCGAAGATGAAGCGCGCGCTGTTGCACGCCAGCCTGCTGCCGGCACTGTGCGTACAGGCGGCACTGTGGCTGGTGCTGATGATCATGGCTGTCAGCATGCACGTCGGCGAAGAAGGTGAGGTCTTGCTGTCGCTCAGCCAGTTGGGTGGTGTGGGCCTGATGCTGGCTTTCGTGCTGGCGGTTTTCGGCGGCGTATCGCTGCACGGCTGGGGTTTTACCCTGCTGGGTGCGGCCGGCTATATCTGGATCTGCGCTACGGCTGGCCTGCCACTCTTCAGTGACGGCAGCAGAATTGCACCGGACCATGGCACCGTGCTTGCGCTGGCCATGGGCTGGGCCGCACTGGCGGTGGCGCTGCTCTGGCTCGGTCGCCGCGGCTGGTGTGAACCGCCCCGGGATTTGAGGAGGCTCCAACTCTTGAGAGAATGGAGCCATGAACAAGTCCAAAAAGTTTTCCCCTGAAGTCCGCGAGCGCGCGGTGCGCATGGTGCTTGAGCACCGCGGAGAGTATCCATCGCTGTGGACCGCGGTGGAGTCGATAGCGCCGAAGATCGGCTGTGTGCCGGCGACGTTGCTGGGCTGGGTCCAGCGGCACGAGGTCGACACCGGTGTCCGTGCTGGCGTCACCACAGCGGAGGCGCAGCGCGTGAAAGAGCTTGAGCGCGAGGTCAAGGAGCTGCGTCGTGCCAACGAGATCCTGAAGCTGGCCAGCGCGTTTTTTGCCCAGGCGGAGCTCGACCGCCGACTCAAGTCCTGAGGGACTTCATCGACGAACATCGAAGCACCTTCGGGGTCGAGCCGATCTGCAAGGTCTTGCAGATCGCCCCGTCGGGATATCGAAGGCATGCGGCACGGATTCGGGAGCCGGAGCGGTGCTGTGCCCGAGCCATGCGCGACGCGATGCTGGCGCCGGAGATCGAACGTGTCTGGAGGGGGAACATGCAGGTCTACGGTGCCGACAAGGTCTGGCGGCAGTTGGGGCGTGAGGGGATGACGGTGGCGCGGTGCACGGTCGAGCGCTTGATGCGGCGACAAGGCTTGCGCGGTGTGAGGCGCGGCAAGGTGGTGCGCACGACGGTCAGCGATAGCAAGGCGCCGTGCCCACTGGACCGGGTCAACCGGCAGTTCCGCGCCGAGCGGCCGAACCAGCTCTGGGTCTCGGATTTCACCTATGTCTCGACCTGGCAGGGCTGGCTCTACGTGGCCTTCGTCATCGACGTGTTTGCCCGGCGCATCGTGGGCTGGCGGGTCAGCAGCTCGATGCACACGGACTTCGTGCTCGATGCGTTGGAACAGGCGCTCTACGCACGCCAGCCGAAGCGTGACAGCAGCCTGATTCACCATAGCGACCGCGGGTCGCAATACGTTTCCATCCGCTACAGCGAGCGTCTGGCCGAAGCCGGCATCGAACCGTCGGTGGGCAGCAAAGGCGACAGCTACGACAACGCGCTCGCGGAGACCATCAACGGCCTCTACAAAGCCGAGCTGATCCATCGCCGAGCACCGTGGAAGACCAAGGAAGCGGTGGAGCTTGCCACGCTGGAATGGGTGGCCTGGTTCAACCACCACCGCCTGCTCGAACCCATCGGCTATATCCCGCCAGCCGAGGCCGAGGCAAACTACTACCGGCAACTCGCCAGTCAGGCAGCCACGGCGGAGGCCTGACTTAAACCAAACAGCCTCCACGAAACCCGGGGCGGTTCAGGTGCGGCCTGCAGCAGCGGCCGCATCCGTTTCTGCCGAATGGATTCGTTGAGGGAGGGGAGACATGAAGCTCATCACCATCGGGAGACTGCAGCGCGAGTTCGGGCTGTCGTATGTGACGGCGGCCGGGATCATCGGCGAGCAGCGCAAGTTGGCGTGGAAGCGTTATCGGATGCTCGGCATATTGTATTTCTGCGGCATGCTGGTATTTCTCGGATTGACCTTCACAGATATCCACCTTCCGCACGATGCGCAGCTGTTGATGCCGATCGCCATGCTGCCCCTGATCCTGTCGCAGCACTACCTGGTCACACGCGCCTCGTGCGAGCTGATTCTGGCAGAGGCCCGCGCGCGGTCGGCAAAGACGGCGCTCGTGCGGTAGATGAAAAGTGGCCTGGCGCAGAGCGTGGCGAGCGAAAGTTCTCGCGTCAGACTCGATCACTTCGTCATGTGCGCTTGCGCCCCTGCGGAAAAATTTCCCTGCCCGTCATATGCCTGTCGCTGCCATCGCAGCGCGGCATCCCTCGACGTTGCCCGCACACTCTTGCGATCACCGGATGGCAGGAAAAATTCCTATGTCTGCGTGTTGTCATCGCATGTGAATCTCCGCACCTCCGGCGCCGCGCAGCAGTGCACTCGCAAGCGTCCGAGCAGATCAAGGAAGAAGGGGACAGGTTTTGCCGAAGGGGTTGTTTCGCCAGGAAGCAGTGGACGCGCAGGGCCGCGCATGGCTGGGCTCTATCCTCGTCGCCGCGCCCCTGTCACGCTGGCTGTTGACCGCCTGGGCCCTGGCCCTGAGCGTGGCCACCGCTATCGTGCTGCTTCCGTGCCTCGGCCATTACACCCGTCGCGCCAGTGTTGCCGGTCAGCTGGTGCCCAATGCAGGGCTGCTCAACATTGCCGCGCCCAGCGTCGGCACGATCACCCGCGTGCACGTGCATGATGGACAAGCCGTCAAGGCGGGCGACGCGCTGCTTGAACTCCCTTCGCTTTCCAGCAGTCGATGCATAACGACACAACCGCAAACTCAACAGGAATGCCCGTGAACAAGCACATGAAGTATCTGGCCGCCGCCGTGGCCTTGGCCCTGGCCGGTTCGGCAGCTGCGAAAACGAACGAAGCCAACGTCACCCGCGCCACTCTCGACAACGGCCTGCGCGTGGTGATCGTGCGCGACACGCTGGCGCCGGTGGTGACCACCGAGATCAACTACCTGGCCGGTTCGGACGAGGCGCCGGCGGCGTTTCCGGGCACGGCGCACGCGATGGAGCACATGATGTTTCGCGGCAGCCCGGGGCTGTCGAAGGACCAGCTGGCGGCGATCGCGGCGAACATGGGCGGCGCGTTCAATGCGGACACCACGCAGAGCGTGACCCAGTATTACTTCGTGACGCCGGCGCAGGATCTGGGCGTGGCGCTGCATGTGGAGGCGCTGCGCATGCGCGGAGTGGACGTGACCGACGCGGCCTGGGCGAAGGAGCGCGGCGCGATCGAGCAGGAGGTGTCGCGCGACCTGTCCAACCCCTCGTACAAGTTCTACGAGCAGTTGCAGGCGCAGCTGTTCGAGGGCACGCCGTACGCGCATACGCCGCTCGGCACGCGCGCCTCGTTCGACAAGACCACGGCGGCGATGCTGAAGCAGTTCCACGACACCTGGTATGCGCCGAACAACGCGATCCTGGTGATAGCCGGCGACGTCGACCCGGCCGCCGCGCTGGCCGAGGTCAAGGCGCAGTTCGGCGGCATTCCGCGCGGCACGATTCCGGCGCGGCCCACGTTCGCGTTCCAGCCGGTGCAGGCGAAGACGGTGCAGCTGCCCACCGACAGCCCGTACGGCTCGGTGTATCTGGCCTATCGCATGCCGGGGCTGACCGCGCAGGATTACGCCACTGCCGCCGTGCTCAGCGCGGCGCTGGGCTCGCAGCGCGCCGACCTGTTCGGCATGGGCATGAACGGCACCGCGCTGTACGGCGGTTTTGTCGGCCAGTTCATGCCGCAGGCCGGGCTGGGCCTGGCGGTGGGCATCTTCCCGCGCGGCGGCAACCCCAAGCCGGTGCTGGCGAAGATGCAGTCGATCCTGGCCGACGCGGCCAGCAAGGGCATCGATCCGGCGCTGGTGGCGGCGGCCAAGCGCAAGGCGATCGCCGCGCTGGAGTTCCAGAAGAACTCGGTCGACGGGCTGGCCAACGCGTGGTCGCAGGCGCTGGCGTTCCAGGGGCTGGATTCGCCCGACGCGATGAAGGCGGCGATCGAGGCGGTGACGCCGGCCGGCGTGAATGCGCTGGCCCGCGCCACCTTCGTTCCCGCGCATGCGGTCACCGCCGTGCTCACGCCGGAAAGCTCGGGCAAGCCGGTGGCCGGCAAGGGCTTCGGTGGCGCCGAGAGTTTCTCCTCCAGCCCGGACAAGCCGGTGACCCTGCCGGACTGGGCGGCGCACGCGTTTGACAAGCTCTCGGTGCCGCGCTCCACGCTGTCGCCGGTGAAGACCACGCTGCCGAACGGCCTCACCCTGATCGTGCAGCCGGAGTCGATCAGCGACACCGTGCAGGTGTTCGGCCAGATCAAGACCAACCAGGACCTGCAGGCACTCAAGCACCAGGAAGGCGTGGCCGATCTGCTGGAGGCATTGTTTCCGTTCGGCACCACTAGCCTCAACCGGCTGCAGTTCCAGCAGGCGCTGGATGCGATCAGCGCGCAGGCGTCGGCCGGCAGCAACTTTTCGCTGTCGGTGCCGTCGGCGCATTTTGTCGACGGCATCAAGCTGCTGGCCGACAACGAGCTGCATCCGGCGCTGCCGCCGCAGGCGTTCGCCGTGGTGCAGCACCAGCTGGCCGGCATCGTCGCCGGGCAGCTGCACTCGCCTGCGTTCCTGACGCTCAAGGGTATGCAAAGGGCACTTTTGCCACCCACTGACCCGGAGCTTCGTTATCCCAAGCCTCAGAACGTGCTCGAACTGACGCTGGCCCGGGTGAAGCACTACTACGCGCAAACCTTCCGCCCCGACATGACCACCATCGTGATCGTCGGCAAGGTCGATCCGGTGCAGGCGAAGCAGGTGGTGGAGCAGGCGTTCGGCGACTGGAAGGCGGTGGGCCCGAAGCCCGTGGTCGACTACCCCGCGGTGCCGGCCAACCCGTCGGTCCAGTTCAACGTACCCGATCGCAGCGCCAGCCAGGACAGCGTGACGATGGCGCAGACCATCGCGGTGACGCGCGACGATCCGGCCCGCTTTGCGCTCAACCTCGGCAACCAGGTGCTGGGCGGCGGCTTCTACGCCTCGCGCCTGTACCACGACCTGCGCGATACGCGCGGGCTGGTCTACACCGTCGGCACCAGCTTCAGTCTGGGCAAGCACCGCAGCATCTACACGGTGTCGTTCGGCGCCGATCCGGACAAGGTGGCGGCGGCCAGCGCCATCGTGGTGAAGGATCTCAAGCAGATGCAGCAGGAACCGGTGTCCGACAGCGACCTGAAGCGCGCCAAGGGCATCCTGCTGCGGCAGATTCCGCTGGGTGAATCGAGCTTTGGCGCGATCGGCAGCCAGCTGCTGCAGCTGTCGATCGAGGGCAAGCCGCTGGACGCGATGACCATCGCCGGCCAGCACTACCTGCAGCTCACCGCGCCGCAGGTGCAGCAGGCCTATGCGAAGTACATCCGTCCCGACGGCTTCGTCACCGCGGTGAAGGGGCCAGCGCCGAAGGGCTGACGGGGAAATACCGTGTGAGGCAAGAGCGGCGGGCCGTGCCCGCCCTACGGCAGCACGTTGCGTAGGGCGGGCACGGCACGCCGGCTTTCACTTCAACAGCGAGCGCAGCATCCAGGCGGTTTTCTCGTGTTCCTTCAGGCGGCCGGTGACGATATCGGCGGTGCCTTCGTCGCCGGCGGCATCGGCGGCCTTGATCGATTCGCGCGCGGTGTGCGCGGCGATCTCGTGGCCTTCCACCAGCTGGCTCACCATCTCCTTCCAGTCCGGCACGCCGGACTCCTCCTTGATCGAGGTGAGCTTGCCGAACTGGCTGTAGGAGCCGGGTGCGAACACGTCGAGCG
>JAJXTX010000119.1 GCA_021783385.1 Pseudomonadota bacterium | reverse complement strand
CCGCCGCCTCATTCAGAGCATCGCTCGCACCACACCAGCTCAACGTGCCGCCACGCGCCTTCACCTCACGCTGAAACAGCGTCAGCAACTGCAAGGCGGCGGTGTCGGCGCGTTCCACCGCACGACCATCCAGCACGATGCCGTCGGTCTCCAGCGCATCCAGCAGCGCCTGCTTCAGGGCGACCTGCGCGCCGATGCGGCAATCGGCCGGCAACACCAGCGCGAGCGGCCCGGCAGCCACGTCGCTCACACCGGCGGCCGGCTCAGCCGCCGCCTCGCTGATCACCGCTGCAGCCGCCAGCGGCTCCGCGCTCGCCGCAGGCGGCATGCCGCTGGCACCTCGTCGTTTCGCCGTTCGTTTACCCGCCATGCCACCACTCCGCCGCCGCCATCTGTGCTCGCAACGGACTTATCGACCGGCTCGGCAATCGCTTGAGGGGTATGACGGACACCCGCCGCGTGCACGCCGACGGGCTGGCAAGACCTCCGCACCAGGCGCCGGCGTCGAACACCCGCTCAAGTTTGTCCGCGCGCGGCCGATGTGTGCTGTGGACGACCCCATTTGAACCACTGCAAGCGAGCCAGCGCAGGCCTATCCTTGAACATCCAACCCACCAGCCTCGCTGCCCTCACCTGGGCCGGCGCCGCCGTCGGCAGCACCGCGCAGAGCTGGCGTATCGGCAGCGTGCTGTCGGCGCGGCCGCTGGGGGTGAGTCCGCAGGGCATGCTGGTGTTGCAAATCGGTGCCTTGACGGCGGAAGCCGCGATCACCGGCAACCAGCTGCCGGCGCAGTTCCAGGTGCGGGTATTGAGCCTGGGCGCGCAGCCGCTGCTGGAGGTGCTCTTGCCCCAGGCCGCCGACCCGATGCTGCAGCGCGCCCTGCGTGAACGCTTGCCGCAGCAGGATGGCTATGCGCCGCTGCTGGCGACGCTCGGCGCGCTGGCCCAGCGACCGATGTTGCGCCAGCTGCCGCCGAACCTGCGCACCGCGCTGGCCGGGCTCGAACACGGCATGCGCACCCCCGCTGAAATCACCCAGGGTGAGGGGCTGCGCCTGGCGATCAGTCGCAGCGGACTGTTTCTCGAATCACAACTGGCTCACGCGCAGGGCAACCTGGCGGCACTCGTCGAAGACGACTGGAAAGGCGCGCTGCTGCGGCTGGCCGGCCTGCTTGATCAACGCGCGCAATCACCGCCGCCACCGAATCGTGCCGACGCCGCGCCGCCCTTGCTGCAACGGGGCCTGCAGGCGCAGGCGCGATTGCCGCTGCCGCTGTTCGCCGACGATGACGTGAGCCCGCTGCTGGAGCGCCTGCATGGTGACGTCAAGGCCGCACTGGCACGACTGGAAGTGACCCAGCTTGAAGCGGGCACCATGCAGGCCTGGATGATCGAGATCCCGCTGCAGGGCGACGGTGGTCGTGACGTGCTGCAGCTGCAGCTGGAGTTCATCCAGGACACGGTCGACGGCACCCAGGGCTGGACCCTGGGGTTTGCGCTGGATCTGCCTGCCCTGGGTCCGCTGCAGGGCGAGCTGCAATTGCGTGGCCTGCGGCTATCCGTGCGACTGTGGGCCGAATCGGCGCACACCGTCCAGCGGCTGGAGCGCCAGTTCACCCCGCTGCGCCAGCGGCTGGCGGCGTGCGGCGTGCTGCTCGATCAGCTGAGCTGCCAGGTCGGTCTGCCGCAGCCCTCGGGCAAGTACAGCGCCGTACTGCTGCAGGCGACCGCATGAATACGCCACTGCCACCGGCCCGACGCCTGGTCAGCCTGCGCCTCGCCGATGGGTCACATGAGCTGAAGGCGATGCCGACCGAGTCGCTGGACACCATGCTGGCGCGCGCCCGTTCGCTCGGCATTCCGCTGCATCATGATCCGCAGATCGCCGCCCTGCTGGCGGCACTGCGCCTGCGCGAAGACGTTCCCACGCTGCTGTATGCCGCCGCTGCCTCCGTGCTGGCCACGGTCTACGACGCCGCCGAGGAATGACGGGTACGGCGCCGGCGCGACAGCAGACCTGAGCATCCGCCGCGTCACGGGTCACCGGACGCCCGGCATCGGCCGCCGTTCTTGCGGCGCACCTCGTTGCACACCGCACGAAGCGCGGCGGGCCGTTGTACCACCGATCCGCTTTGCCACGGGCATACGGCTGCGGTCGAAGCCCGCGAGGTCCCGCCGGGAGCGGTCAGAGAGCAAGTTGGGCACGCACGGCACAGCCAGCGAAGGCGCATCCAGCCGCGAACAGATGGCTGCCGGGCTATGTCGCCGGCCGATTCGGCGGCATGGATCATGCATGCATGACGATCACGCGCCAGATAGTTGGCGCTGGCGCCCGTTCGGCGTGACCAAGGCGGTGCCGCGTGTGCACGGTGCAGCCCGGCCATGCAACCGTCCACCGTCGCCGGATCGGCGGGCGGCGCAGCGTTTCGGTACCCATCAACCGTTGTCTTTGCGCCGCCAGCGGGCGGCATCGGTTCCGCCTCTTATGTCCATCTGCGATCACCCCTCCGGCGCGGCCACGCTTGCGCACGCTCTGTGCGACAGCGACGTACCGACATCGCCGCCGCCCTTGCTGGGGCTGTCGGCCTTGCTGCGTGCAGCTTTCCACGAGCAGGATCTGACCGTGCATGTGCCCGGGCTGATCCAGCGCGCCGAATGCGACCGGGATGCCTACGCGATGCTCGACCTGGCCCTGATCCAGCAGCTGCGTTTCCAGAAGGAAAACGGGCTGGCCGTGCTGGGCGAAGCGCTGAAACTGCAGCAGCTGTTCCGCATCGCCGGCACGGATGACGCGGAGCTCCGGCTGCTGGTGATCAAGACGCCCGGCGATCTGATGGCGAACACGCCGATCGAATGTCTGCTCGACGACGCCGGATTTGCCATCGACGTGCTGTACGTGGGGCCGGGCCTGCCTTGGCCGTCACAGCTTCCCCCGCACGATCTGGTCTTCGTGGCGATCAGCGAGGCGGATGCGCACAGCCCGACGCTGGCCGAGCTGGCCGACTATCTGCAGGGCTGGCCGCGCCCGGTTCTGAATAAGCCGCAACGCATTCCCCGGCTTTCGCGCAGCGAGGCATGCGAGGTGTTGCGCGACGTACCCGGGCTGCGCATGGCCGCCACCCGTCGCATCGGGCGTGCCGCACTGCAGGCACTGGCTGCTGCCGCGCAACCGGACGGCCTGCTGCTGCCGGAGATCGGGTTTCCGATCATCCTGCGACCGCTCGGCTCGCATGCCGGTACCGACCTGTGCCGGATCGACACGCCCGCCGACATCACGACCTACCTTCAGCGGGTCACTGCGGAGCAGTTCTTCGTCGCCGGTTTCATCGACTACGCCTCGGCCGATGGCCTGTTCCGCAAGTACCGCGTGGTGCTGATCGAGGGACGCCCCTACGTCTGCCACATGGGGATCTCGCAGCACTGGATGGTGCATTACCCGTATGCGGAAATGCAGGCCGATGCGGCCCGACGCGACGAAGAGGCGCGGCTGATGGCGCACTTCGACGACGATTTCGCGCGCAGGCACTTTGATGCCCTGAGCGCCGTGCAGCAGCGCTTCGGCCTGGATTACGTCGGCTTCGACTGTGCGGAAACCACCGCTGGCGAACTGCTCATCTTCGAGATGGCCAATGCGCTGGTGGTCCACGCCATGGACGATCGCGCGCTCTATCCCTACAAGGCGGCACAGATGCACAAAGTTTTCAGCGCATTCCACGCCATGTTGCGTCGACACGCCGAACCCGCTGTCTAATCCCACGGATCACGCCCCCTCATGTTGTCCAACCTGCTCAATTTCTCCGGCGGCCCGGGCGCCTTGCCACCCTCGGTGCTGGATCAGACCCAGCGCGCGATCACCGCGTTGCCGGACACCGGCATTTCCATCCTTGGCATGAGCCATCGTTCGGACTGGTTCCGGGCCTTGCTGCAGGAGGCGCAGGACAACATTCGCCGCTTCCTCGACATCCCCGAGCGTTTTCACATCCTGTTCCTGCAGGGCGGCAGCAGCCTGCAGTTCTCGATGATTCCGATGAATTTCGCGGCCGCTGCCTGGGCACCCGCTGAATTTGTGGCCTCCGGCTACTGGAGCCGCAAGGCGATCGGCGAAGCCGAAGCCGTCGTCCGCTCCCGCATCGTGTGGGATGGCGTCGCCGAGGGTTACCGGCGCCTGCCGACGTGGTCGTCGCTGGAGCGGTCGGCGCAGGCACCGTTCCTGCACTTCATCAGCAATGAAACCGTGGAAGGCCTGCAGTTCCGCGACGCCCCCCCACCCAACGGGGTACCGCTGATCGCGGACATGTCGTCGGACTTCCTTTCGCGTCGCTTCGACATCGGCGACTACGCGATGGTGTATGCCCACGCGCAGAAGAACCTCGGTCCGGCCGGGGTGACCCTGGTGCTGATCGACGACGCGATGCTGTCGCGCATACCCGCCGGACTGCCACCGATGCTGGACTACCGTACCCATGTCGAACACGGCTCGAACTACAACACGCCACCGGTGTTCTCGATCTACGTGCTGAATCTGGTCAGCCGCTGGTTGCGCGACGAGATCGGTGGCGTGGATGCGATGGAGAAGATCAACCTGGACAAGGCGGCCACGCTGTATCAGGCGCTGGAACGGCACCCGGAGATGATCGAGATCCACGCCGACCCGGCGGCGCGCTCGGCGATGAATGTCGCCTTTCGCTTCCGCGCCCCGGAACACCACGATCTGTTTCTGGCCGAGGCGCAGGCGGCGGGCTTTTCCGGTCTGGAGGGTCACCGTTCGATCGGTGGCCTGCGTGCCTCGCTCTACAACGCGGTCAGCATGCAGGCGGTGCAGCAGCTGGCCGGGCTGCTCGATGACTTTGCGCAGCGGCGTGCCTGAAACACGCCGGAGCAGGCACCGGCGGCCGGCTAAATTTCTCCCGGCCGGCGCCGATAGCGAGGCATGGCCCGCGCGCATGTGAGCGGCGCGGGAGTGCGGGGCACATGACATGAGGAGCCTGTGGCGACGCTTCTTTCATCGTCGAGGGGCGAGCGCAAAGCGCGCGCGGCCCTGCGCGGCAGCGACGATCGGTGTGCCCGCGGATGCACCGGGCATGCCCGAGCCGACCCAGCCAGTCATGCCGCTGGCGGAGATCGAGGATCGCTTCCACCGCTTTGTGTTCAGCCTGCCCGAGCGTGACACGGACGAACCCAGCGCGTTCGAGCTGGCCACGCTCAAGCGGCTGGAACTGCTGAGCGCACGCTTCGATATCCGCAGCCTGCCGCGCCTGCCGAGCGTGTTGCCGCAACTGCTGCGCATGCTGAAAAACGACAATGTCGCCGGCCGCCAGCTGGCCGCGCTGGTCGGCCGCGATCCGTTGATGGTCGGTGAAGTCATGCGGGTGACCGGCAGCGTGCACTACCGTTCGGTGCAGCCGATTCGGAGCCTGCAGCACGCGATCCTTCTGCTCGGCCAGGATGGCCTGCGCCGGGTGTTGATCCAGCATTCCATGAAACCCATTTTGCAGGCCAATACCGGCACCTTCGGCCATGTCGCCGGTGAACGCCTGTGGGACCATGCCGAACGCTGCGCCTACGCGTGCGCCATGCTGGGCCGCAGCGGTGGCTGCGACACGTTCGAGGCCTATCTGGCCGGCATTTCCTGCCACAGCGGCACCGGCGCCGTACTCCGCCTGCTCAATCAGTTGATGCCGGCTCCCGCCATGGCGCTGTCCTCCGGCTTTCTCGCCAGCTGCGCACGGCTCGCCGCGCAGTTGTCGCTGCAGGCGGCACGCTACTGGGACTTGCCGGCCCCGATCATCGAGGCGCTGAAAGAACGCCGCAGCACCGAAAGATCGACCACCCCGTCACCTCTGGGCGCGGCGTTGTCGATGGCCGACCTGCTGGCGACCGTGCAGCTGCTGGGCGAACACGGGCGGATCGACCCCCAGCTTGATCTCCGCCACTGCTGGTCGGACAGCTTCACTCCCGCGCTGCTGAGCCGATGCCAGCGGGAGTTGCACCACCAGTTTCCGCTCGAGGAAAATGCCCGACCCTGACGGCATGCCCGGGAACTTCGGCGACGCGGCCGGACCGGGCGATCACTGATTGAGCGGATGCAACTGCCGCACCAGCCGGGCCTCATCGCGCGACAACCCGCAGCGGGCAACGAGCTGCTCCACGTCAGCGCCTTCGCGGGCCAGTTGCTGGGCCAGATCGTAGGAATGCCGGGACGGTGGCGATTGCTGTTCGAGCTGGTCAAGGCGCTGCTGCAGCCGCCCCAGCACCGCCACCAGCATCGAGGTCGGCACATCGGTACAGGCGTATGCCGCGCCGTGTGCCAGTGCATCGAGGCGCGGCTGCCACTGGCGCATCCGGCGCCACAGCAGAAACAGCAGCAGGAACTGCAGCAGCCCCAGCAAGCCCAACAGACCCGCAACGATTTCAAGCCACATGATCGCTCTCCCGTATCGACATCAACCGGCACAGTCGGCACACGTCGAGCAACGCGACGAAACCGCCCTGCCAGGACAATACGCCGCTGACCGGATCGTCGCTGCGACTGGCCCGGCCGGGTGGCGGCGGCGCGATCTGCGCGTCGTCGGCACACAACAACTCGCCCACGGCATCCACCCGCAGACCGATCAGCTGATCGGCGTGCGACAGCATCACGATGCGGGCCCGCGCCGGATCGCCGGCTGGATGGGCCGGCAGGCCAAGCCGCATGCGGCCATCCAGCACCGGGATGATGCGCCCGCGCAAATGACGGATGCCCAGCAGATCGGCAGCAGCCCCCGGCACCGGTGTCAACTCGCCCTGGCGGATGACTTCGCTGACCTTGATCAGGGGCGCCGCGTAGAGCTGGTTGCTGATCTGGAACGACAGCCAGTGCTGTTCGCGCGGATCGGCGGCAGCAGCAGAAACGTTCATGCAATCACTCCACGATCAGCAGGACCAGTCATCGGATGTGCTCGGGCAGGACGGTGTTGCGGGGGGTGCCGGCATCATGCATGACCGGCAGCGCCGGTGCTGTCCCGGCCAGGGTTGCGCCGACCTGCGCGGCAGCGCTGCGGCTACGGCTCGGCGCCGGCGCGTCGTTCTCCACGACCACCAGCACGCGCCGGTTCTGATTGCGCCCGGCGGCCGTGGCATTGCTGGCCAGCGGACGCACATCGCCCCAGCCCAGAATGCCGAGCCGGTCGGGCCGCACGCCGTGTCCGGCGAACAGGCGTGCCACGCTCGCCGCGCGCGCCGCGGACAATTCCCAATTGGACGGATACAGCGGCGTGCTGATCGGCACGTCGTCGGTGAATCCCTCGATCCGCAGCGGATTGGCGAACGGCGCCAGGATCGACGCCAGCTGGCTGAGCACACGGTCGGCCGAAGGCGACAGGCGTGCCACCCCGCTGGGAAACAGGATGTCGGTGCGAATCTCGATCTCCAGCCGGTCCGGCGTGCGCCGCAGGACCACCAGCTGCTTGTCGATCAGCGGCTGCAATGCCTGGCGCACCTGATCCTCGATCCGTTCGAGCGTGGACGGCCGTTCCTTGGCGCGGGCCACGGGCGACGCGGCCGTGCGGTGCAGCGCAACCGACGCCCGCACCGGCGCCATGGGCGCGCCGAAGGTGGCGGCCGGCGGCAGCAGCGACGGCCATGCGGCTGGCGCTGCCTGCTTGTCCGGCGGCAGCGGCGCGATGACCTGGCTGCCGCCGTTGAATGCCTCGCTCATCGACTCCGACATCACCCGGAACTTGCCCTCGTTGACCACCGACACCGCATACATCACCACGAAGAAGGCCAGCAGCAGGGTCATCAGGT
>JAJXTX010000004.1:27322-31532 GCA_021783385.1 Pseudomonadota bacterium | reverse complement strand
GTGCAGGGCGCTGACGCCGGCTGCCACGCGCTTGGCCAGGACGTGGGCGACCACCGCTTCTGGGCGCAGCTTTCGAGCATCACCTCGCGGCTGAGCGGCGAGTTCCAGGACAACCGCTTCGACGGCGGCGGTATCGCGCTCGGTGGCGAGGTCGCGCTGGGCGCCCAGGCCAAGATCGGCATCGCGCTGGGCCACAGCGATGTCACCACCGCCACCCCGGCGCTGGCGTCGAGCGTGCGCTCGCAGTACAGCACGCTGGCGGCGTATGGCGACTATCAGCGCGGACGCTGGTTCATCGGCGGCGTACTGAGCTACGCCGATGGCTGGAGCTACGCCGATCGCAGCATCCGCCTCGGCGCGTCCGGGCTGCAGCAGGCCAGCGGCAAGCCGGGCGCCACGTCAACCGCGCTGCAGCTGACCTCGGGACTCAACTTCCGGCTTGCACACCGCTGGTTCGTCCAGCCCTACGCCGACGTGATGACGGCGAAGTCCTCGCAGCAGGCCTACAGCGAGTACGGCGCCGGCGCGCTGTCACTGCACTACGGCCGCATTGAACAGACCCGTTACCAGGGCGATCTGGGCGTGAAGCTGGGCAGCTCGTTCGAGCAGGGTGCGAAAACCTTCGAGCCCTATGTGGGCCTGGCGCAATCAACCGCATGGGGTGATCGCCAGCCGCAGGCGCAGGTGGCCTTCGTCGGCGCGCCAGGCACCGTGTTCACGATCCGCGGCAACAGCGTGCCGCGTTCGTGGCTGAGCGGACAGGCCGGCGTGCACGTGGCCTTCGGCAAGTCGGTGCGGCTGGACGTGAACTACCAGGGCGCGCTGACGGGCCGTCTGCACGACGACGTCTTCAACGCCGGCCTGGCGTGGCGATTCTGAAAAGACCTGCTTGAGCCATGGCTCAAGCAGAGGGGCCAGCCATACGGCTGGCCCCTCTGCCTTGCGCATTCCGGTAGTGGCCCGCACGCCATCCTGACTGCGGCGGGCGCCCGCCGGCGCCTGCGGTAACGGCGCGAACCGCGGCAGCCGTTCCGCGTTGGCAATCTTCAGTGCCACGCAGGCGGCCGCCTGCTCGCGGCAACCCGCGCCAGCGCCAACACCAGCGCCAAAAGGTTTCACATGTACCTGTTGACGGCACCGCAGCATCCCCTCTAAGTTCGGCTCCATGTCGCCGCTTTCCACGCCAGCACGCATGCACGACGCCCCGGTTTTCGCCGGGCGTGCGCTGTTGCCGGCAGGCCACATCGCCGCATCCGCCATTCGCACGATTACCACCGGTACCGGTACCAACGGTTCCGGGTGGGTCTCCGTGCGCAGGTAGCTCTTACACGCAACGGCCCGCCCTCGAAGAGGCGGGCCGGCTCACACCGACACGCCGAAGCGAAAGGGCCTCTTCTGGAGGTCAACGTGAATATCAGTGTGTCGCCCCGAGCCGCAGCCGCCGCTGCCAAATCCCCGCGTTCGCCCGCGTTCGCCGTGCCCACGGCGCGGCGCCGGCGTGTGCTGGCAGTGGGGCTGATCGGCCCCGGCCGCGTCGGCAGCGCGCTGCTGGCGCAACTGCGCGCGGCGCAGCCGCGGCTGGCGCGCGAGTTCGGACTGGAGCTGCAGCTGTGCGGCGTCGCCGCCAGCCGGCGCATGTGGCTGGACTGCGATGATCCCGAACTCAACCATGCCGGCCGCGCGCCGCACGACGAGCGCGCGCAGATCTGGCGCCCCGGCAACCTCGACGAATTCGCCGCACACGTGCGCGGCAGCGACGGCCGCCACGCACTGCTGATCGACTGCAGCGCCAGCGATGCGGTGGCCGGGCACTACGCCGGCTGGCTGGCCGCCGGGCTGCACGTGGTGACGCCGAACAAGCTTGCCGGCAGCGGTCCGCTGGCGCGCTGGCAGGCGATCCGTGCGGCCTGCGTCGACGGCATGCGCTTTCGCTACGAGGCTACCGTGTGCGCCGGCCTGCCGGTGGTGCAGACGCTGCGCGACCTGCTCGATACCGGCGACGCGCTGCTGGCGGTGGAGGGCATGTTCTCCGGCACGCTGGCGTGGCTGTGCAACCGCCACGACGGCAGCCAGCCGTTTTCGGCACTGGTACGCGAAGCGCACGCGCTGGGCTATACCGAACCCGATCCGCGCGACGACCTCGGTGGCCTCGACGTGGCGCGCAAGCTGGTGATCCTGGCGCGCGAGGCCGGCTGGCCGCTGACGCTGGAGCAGATCGCGGTGGAGAGTCTGGTGCCGCCGGCGCTGGCCGCACTCTCGCGCGAGGAGTTCATGCAGCGGCTGCCCGAGCTGGACGCGCCGATGGCCGCGCGGCTGGACGTGGCACACGCCGCCGGCGGCGTGCTGCGCCACGTGGCGCACCTCGACCAGAGCGGCAACGCCAGCGTGCGGCTGGCCGTGCTGCCGGCCACGCATGCGTTCGCGCATACCCGGCTCACCGACAACGTGGTGCAGTTCACCACCCGCCGCTACTGCGATAATCCGCTGCTGGTGCAAGGCCCCGGGGCGGGCCCGGAAGTCACCGCGGCCGGCGTGTTCGCCGACCTGCTGCGCATCGCCGAGTCGCTGGCGGTGCACGCATGAACGCCCAACTCCATCTCACCCAGCCGCAGGAAGTCATGAAGCGTTCTCCCCCTCGCGCACGTCGCGCCACCGCCTTCGCCCCCGCCTGCGTGGGCAATGTGGCGGTGGGTTTCGACATCCTCGGCCACAGCCTGGCGGGCGCCGGCGATCGCGCCGAGGTGCGCCGGATCGAGGAGCCGCTGGTGCGCATTGCCGCCATCCACGGCAGCCTCAGCGAACTGCCCACCGATCCCCAGCGCAACACCGCCGGCATGGCGCTGCTGGCGCTGCGCAAGGCGCTGGGCCTGCGCCACGGCTTCGAGCTGGTGCTGCACAAGGGCATCGCGCTGGGCTCGGGCATGGCCGGTTCGGCTGCCTCGTGCGTGGCCGCGCTGGTGGCTGCCAACGCGCTGCTGGACAAGCCGCTGCCGCGCGAGGCGCTGTACAGCTTCGCGCTCGACGGCGAGGCGGTGGCCAGCGGCAGTCGCCATGGCGACAACGTGGGCGCGCAGCTGCTCGGCGGCCTGGTGCTGGCCACGCGCGAGCGGCTGCTGCGCATCCCGGTGCCGGCCGCATGGCACTGCGCGCTGGTGCATCCGCACGCGGTGCTGGAGACGCGCCAGGCGCGCGCCGCGCTGGCCGGCGACTATCCGCTGAGCGCGTTCGTGACGCAGAGCGCCAACCTCGCGCTGGTGCTGGCCGGCTGCTATCGCGGCGAGGCGGCGCTGGTGCGCGAGGGCCTGCGCGACGTGCTGGTGGAACCGCGCCGCGCCGCGCTGGTGCCGAACTTCGCCCGCGTGAAGCAGGCCGCGCTGGACCACCGCGCGCTGGGTGCCAGCATCTCCGGTGCCGGCCCCAGCGTGTTCGGCTGGTACGAGCAGCGCGCCGACGCCGAGGCCGCCGCGCGGGCGATGGCCGCCGCGTTCGCCGAGGGCGGACTGCCTAGCGATACTTTCGTGGCACCGGTGGACGGCCCGGCCGCCACGCTGCTCGACAGCGGCGCCGACGAGGCGCAGGCATGAGCGAATCACTGCGCTATGTCAGCACCCGCGGCGGCAGCGCCGCGGTGCCACTGAGCGAGGCGATCGCCGCCGGCCTGGCGCCGGATGGCGGCCTGTACGTGCCCACCGCGCTGCCGCGGCTGGACCCGGCCGCGTTCGATCCGCGCGGCACGCTGGCCGCCACCGCCGCCACGCTGCTGGCGCCGTTCTTCGCCGGCGATCCGCTGGCCGCGGCGCTGCCGGCGATCTGCGCCGAGACGTTCACCTTCGACACGCCGCTGCGCGCGCTGGCCGGCGATCCGTCGACGCTTATGCTGGAGCTGTTCCACGGGCCGACCTCGGCGTTCAAGGACGTCGGCGCGCGCTTCCTTGCCGCCTGCCTGCGCCGGCTGCCGCGCGGCGACGCGCGGCCGCTGACGATCCTGGTGGCGACTTCCGGCGACACCGGCGCAGCGGTCGCCGCCGCGTTCCACCGGCAGCCCGGCGTCCGTGTGGTGATCCTTTATCCCGACGGCCGCGTGTCGCCACGCCAGGCGCACCAGCTCGGCTGCTTCGGCGACAACGTCAGCGCGCTGCGCGTGGCCGGCCGCTTCGACGACTGCCAGCGGATGGTCAAGGCCGCACTCGGCGATGCGATGCTGCAGGAC
>JAJXTX010000004.1:0-27222 GCA_021783385.1 Pseudomonadota bacterium | reverse complement strand
GTCGCCACGCCAGGCGCACCAGCTCGGCTGCTTCGGCGACAACGTCAGCGCGCTGCGCGTGGCCGGCCGCTTCGACGACTGCCAGCGGATGGTCAAGGCCGCACTCGGCGATGCGATGCTGCAGGACACCGTACCGCTGTCGTCGGCCAACAGCATCAGCCTCGGCCGGCTGCTGCCGCAGATGAGCTACCACGCGCATGCCGCGCTGGGCTGGTGGTATGCGCACGGCACGCCACTGAACTTCATGGTGCCCACCGGCAACCTCGGCAACGCGCTGGCCTGCCTGTGGGCGCGGGCGCTCGGGCTGCCGATCGGCGAAGTGCAGCTGAGCTGCAACGCCAACGCCACCCTGCCCGATTTTTTCGCGGGCAACGACTACCGACCGCGCGAAGCGGTCGCCACCGTGGCGAACGCGATGGACGTGGGTGCCCCGAGCAACTTCGAGCGCCTGCGCTGGACCGTTCCCGACGAGCGCACGCTGCGCGCGCAGCTGCAGGCGCACAGCGTCGACGACGCCACCATCCGCCAGACCATCACCCGCCATGCGCGCGATCACGGCGAAGTGTTCTGTCCGCATACCGCCACCGCGATGCACCGGCTCGATCGGCGGCGCGCCGACGGCGATGCGTCAGCCTGGGCGGTGGTCGCCACCGCGCATCCGGCCAAGTTCGACAGCGTGGTCGAGCCGCTGCTGGGACATCCGCTGGAGGTCCCCGCCGCGCTGGCCGCGATGCTGGCACGACCCGCCCGCGCCGAGCCGCTGGCGGCTGACGACGGCGCGCTGCGCCAGTGGCTGCTGCGCGCGGCCGGCTGAAGTCCGCAGGGACTTTTCAGCGCAGCGCGTCGAGAATCCCGGCGGTCGGGCGCACGCGGCCGAGCCGAGGGAAGATGTGCTCGACGGTGAAATGGTGCTGCTCGGCGCTGGCGGCGCTCATCGCGTCCTCGGCCAGGATCAGCGCGTAGCCGTGCTCCCACGCCGCGCGCGCGGTGGATTCCACCCCGATGTTGGTGGAGATGCCGCCCAGCACGATCCGGCTGACGCCGCGCCGGCGCAACTGCAGATCCAGCTCGGTGCCGTGGAACGCGCCCCACTGGCGCTTGGTGATGCAGATGTCGCTGGCGGCCACGCCCAGCTCGTCGGCGTATTCCAGCCAGTCGTGCGGCAACGTGCGCGCCGGCGCCGGACGGTCGACCGGCTGCTTCAGCGCGTCACCGAAGTCAGCCGACCAGCCCACCCGCACCAGCACCACCGGCGCGCCGAGTTCGCGAAAGCGCGCCGCCAGCGCGCCGGCGCGGCCGAGCACGTCGGCCACCGCGTGCGGGCCGCCGGCCAGCGGCACGATGCCTTTCTGCAGGTCGATCAGCACCAGCGCGGTGCCTTGCGAATCGAGTTTGTCCATGCAATGTCTCCTCAGCTGCCGTGATCGTCGCCCTGCGTTGTAACCGATCCGGCAACCGGCCCGCACGTCCCGCCGCTGGCGCAGGAACCTGCGCCAGGCCAATGCCGAGGCCACCAGCGGCGCGCGGCCGGTTCGCGCATGCCGACGCGCGCGCTTCGGCGAACGGACATCTGGACGTCCGAACGCAAAACCGCGATGGATACACATGAAACTGTTGACGTGCTCTGCGAACCTGCCCTAAGGTCAGCCGCATGTCGCAACGCAGCAGCCACCATAGCCTCGCCCTGAGCCGTCGTCCCACGACGGTGGGTGACCCGCGTCTGGGCGGCGGCACCACCCTTCGGCTTCCCCTTGTACTCGTACTCCTCATTACCAGCGGAGGTGCGGGCTGACGGCTGTGTCCAGGTAACCAAGCAACAAACCTGAGACTCCCCAAGACCCCGCACCGACACTGGCGCGGGGTTTTTTTTGGCCCTCGCAACGCACCCCAGGAAATCCCCGATGAATTCCGACCACGACGTATCCGCCCAGCCCATGCCCGACGCCGATCGCGTGCGCATCTTCGACACCACGCTGCGCGACGGCGAGCAGGCGCCCGGTTTCTCGATGGATCGCCGGGCCAAGCTGCGCATGGCGCAGGCACTCGAAGCGCTGGGCGTGGACGTGCTCGAAGCAGGCTTTCCGCAGGCCTCGCCGGACGATTTCGCCGCCGTGGCCGAAATCGCGCGCACATTGAAAACCACCACCGTATGCGGCCTGGCGCGCTGCCAGACGGGCGACATCGAGGCCGCCGGGCGCGCGCTGGAGCAGGCGCAGCACGCGCGCATCCATCTGTTCCTGTCGACCAGCCCGCTGCATCGCCAGCACAAGCTCAACATGAGCAGGGCGCAGGTGCTGGACACCGCGGTGGCGGCGATCGAACGGGCGCGCGGGCTGTGCCACGAAGTGGAGTTTTCCGCCGAAGACGCGCTGCGCACCGAGCCCGAGTTTCTGGTCGAAGTGTTCAGCGCCGCGGTGGCTGCCGGCGCTACCACGCTGAATGCGCCGGACACGGTGGGTTACACCACGCCGGCGGAAGTCGTCGAGCTGTTCGAGTACCTGCGCCGCCACGTGCGCGGCGCCGAGCGGGTGATCTTCTCCGCCCACTGCCACGACGACCTGGGCATGGCGGTGGCCAACAGTCTGGCCGCGGTCAGCGCCGGCGCGCGCCAGGTGGAATGCACCATCAACGGCATCGGCGAACGTGCCGGCAATGCGGCGCTGGAAGAGGTGGTGATGGCGCTGAAGGTGCGCGCGCCGCACTTCGGCGTGGACACCCGCATCGACACGCGCAAGCTGTTTCCCACCTCGCGCCTGCTGACCCAGCTGACCGGCCAGGCGGTGCCGCGCAACAAGGCGATCGTCGGCGACAACGCGTTCGCGCACGAGTCCGGCATCCACCAGCACGGCATGCTGAAGCACCGCGGCACCTACGAAATCATGCGGCCGCAGGACGTCGGCATCGCCGAGACGCGGCTGGTGCTGGGCAAGCACTCCGGCCGCGCCGCGCTGCGCCAGCGACTGCAGACGCTGGGCCACACGCCGGATGACGCCGCGCTGGACGAGCTGTTCGCGCGCTTCAAGACGCTGGCCGACAGGAAGCGCGAGATCCACGACGAGGATCTGCAGGCGCTGGCGCTGGGCCACGATCCGGACGCGCTCGGGCCGTGGCGCATCGTGCAGCTGACCAGCGCCACCCACCTCGGCGGCAGCGCCTCGGCCTCGGTGCGGCTGGCGCACACCGACGGCCACGAGTCCAGCGAGGCGGCGATCGGCGACGGTCCGGTGGATGCGGTGCTGCGTGCGATCGAGCGCGCTGCCGGCCACCGGCTGCAGCTGACCGACTTCAGCGTGCGCTCGGTAAGCGAGGGTGGCGATGCCCAGGGCCACGCGCAGCTCACCGCGCGACACGCCGGGCGCGACTGGCGCGGCCACGGCGTCAGCACCGATATCGTCGAGGCGACCGCGCTGGCCGCGCTCGACATCGTCAACCGCATCGAACGACAGACACCGGCCGCGCAGCCGGCGGTTGTCGCCACATCCTGATCGAGGAGCTTGCATGAACACGCCTTTCCTGTGGCACAACGGCCGCCTCAAACCCTGGGCCGACGCCACCACCCACGTCAGCACGCACGCGCTGCACTACGGCTCCTCGGTGTTCGAGGGCGAGCGCGTCTACGCCACGCCGCGCGGGCCCGCGTTTTTCCGCCTTGCCGACCACACCGCGCGGCTGTTCGAATCCGCCCGCGTGTACGACATCGACATCGGCTACAGCGCCGACGAGATCAACGCCGCCTGCCTCGCACTGATCCGCGCCAACGAGATGCCATCGGCCTACGTGCGCCCGATCGTGTTCCGCGGGGCGGGCGGGCTGGGCGTGCTGCCGAAGGACGGCGCGCCGGTGGACGTGGCGATCATGGCGCTGACATGGGGCGCCTACCTCGGCGACGCGCGCGAAAAAGGCGCCGACGTGTGCGTGTCGTCGTGGCAGCGCCCCGCACCGAATACGCTGCCGAGCTGGGCCAAGGCCGGCGGCAACTATCTTTCCAGCCAGCTGATCGCCGCCGAGGCGCGCCGCGGCGGCTACGACGAGGGCATCGCGCTGGGCCACAACGGCCTGCTCAGCGAAGGCGCCGGCGAAAACCTGTTCCTGGTCAGGAAGGGCAAGCTGCTGACGCCGCCGACCAGCGCCGGCATCCTCGCCGGCATCACCCGCGATTCGGTGATCACGCTGGCGGCGCAGATGGGGCTGACGCTGGAAGAGCGCGACCTGCCGCGCGAGGCCCTGTACACCGCCGACGAGATCTTCATGACCGGCACCGCCGCCGAAATCACCCCGGTGCGTTCGGTCGACCGCAAGACGGTGGGCGCCGGCAAGCCCGGCCCGATCACCCGCGCGCTGCAGGACGCCTTCTTCGGGCTGTTCGACGGCCGCACCGAGGACCGCTGGGGCTGGCTGGAATTGGTCGGCGCGGACAGCCACGAACACAGCGCGCTGCCCGCCGCTGCCCGCCCCCTTGAACCACTGCACCAGACCATGGAGATTTCAGCGTGACTGCTCCGAAAACCCTGTTCGAGAAAATCTGGGACGCCCACGTGGTGGCGGCCGAGAGCACCGACACGCCGGCGATCCTCTACGTCGACCTGCACCTGGTGCATGAGGTCACCTCGCCGCAGGCGTTCACCGAACTGCGCGAACGCGGCCTGCCGCTGCGCCGGCCCGACCGCATGCTGGCCACACTGGATCATTCCACCCCGACGCTGCCGACGGCCGCCAACGGCGAGCGATCGTACGCGAACGACGAGGCGAAGGCGCAAGTCACCCAGCTGGAAACCAACTGCCGCGAGTTCGGCGTCGCGCTGCATGGCTGGGACAGCGCCGAC
The DNA here is from genome assembly GCA_021783385.1 of Pseudomonadota bacterium. GTDB lineage: Bacteria > Pseudomonadota > Gammaproteobacteria > Xanthomonadales > Rhodanobacteraceae > Rhodanobacter. Next base: position 22,399 of record JAJXTX010000004.1, on the reverse strand, counting down.
CGCGGCATCGTGCACGTGATCGGGCCGGAGCTGGGCGTCACCCAGCCCGGCATGACCATCGTCTGCGGCGACAGCCACACCTCCACCCACGGCGCGTTCGGTGCCCTGGCCTTCGGCATCGGCACCACCGAGGTCGGCCATGTGATGGCCACCCAGTGCCTGCTGCAGCGCCGGCCGAAAACGCTGGCGATCCACGTCGACGGCGCGCTGCCCAGAGGCGTCGGCGCGAAGGACCTGATCCTGCACATCATCGGCCAAATCGGCGTCGACGGCGGCACCGGCCACGTCATCGAATACCGCGGCCCGGCGATCGCGGCGCTGTCGATGGAGGAGCGCATGACGGTGTGCAACATGTCGATCGAAGCGGGCGCCCGCGCCGGCCTGATCGCCCCGGACGACACCACATTTGCATGGCTGCGCGGCCGGCCGCACGCGCCGCAGGGCGCGGCGTGGGACGCCGCCGTGGCGCGCTGGCGCCGGCTGCCCACCGACGCGGGCGCCCGCTTCGACCGCGAAGTGCGCATCGACGCCACGGCAGTCAAGCCCACCGTCACCTACGGCACCCATCCGGGCATGGCGATCGCGATGGATGCGCCGGTGCCGGCCGCGCGCAACGCGCAGGAGCGCCGCGCGCTCGACTACATGCACAGCGAGGCTGGCAAGCCGATGCAGGGCACGCCGGTGGACGTGGTGTTCGTCGGCAGCTGCACCAACTCGCGCCTGTCCGACCTGCGCGAGGCGGCCAATGTGCTGCGCGGGCGCCGCGTGGCAGCGTGGGTGCGCATGCTGGTGGTGCCCGGCTCCGAGGCGGTGCGTCGCGAGGCCGAGCGCGAGGGCCTGCACCAGGTGTTCACCGCCGCGGGCGCCGAGTGGCGCGTGCCCGGCTGCTCGATGTGCATCGCCATGAATGGCGATCTGGCGCAACCGGGACAGCTGGTGGTGAGCACCTCCAACCGCAACTTCGAGGGCCGCCAGGGCAAGGGCGCGCGCACCGTGCTGGCCAGTCCGGCGACGGCGGCCGCGTCGGCCGTGGCCGGCAGCATCGCCGATCCGCGCGACTACCTGGTGGAGGTGGCGGCATGAAGCCGGTTACCCGCATCCACTCGCGCACCGCCGTGCTGGCGGACGAGAACATCGACACCGACCGCATCATTCCGGCGCGCTTCCTCACCACCACCACGCGTGAGGGCCTGGGCAAGCTGTGCTTCCACGACTGGCGCTACCTGGCCGACGGCAGCGACAACCCGGCGTTCCCGCTGAACCAGCCGCAGGCGCGGGGCTGCGCGATTCTCGTCGCCGGCCAGAACTTCGGCTGCGGTTCGTCACGCGAGCATGCGCCGTGGGCGCTGCTCGACTACGGCATCCAGGCGGTGCTGTGCAGCGAGCTCGCGGACATCTTCCGCAACAACGCGCTGAAGAACGGCCTGCTCGCGATCACGGTGAGCGAAAGCGAGCACCGCTGGCTGCTGGAGCATCCGGGCAGCGAGCTGTCGATCGACGTGCGCGGCGAATTCATCGAACTGCCCGACGGCGGCCGCATCGCGTTCCAGCTGGAACCGTTTGCCCGCCACTGCCTGCTCCACGGCGTCGACCAGCTGGGCTACCTGCTGCAGCACGCCGACGCCATCACCCGTTACGAACAGCAACCCGATCATTTCCAGCAGGAGCAGGTCGCATGAAAGCGCATATCGTCACCCTGCCCGGCGACGGCGTCGGCACCGAGGTGACCGCCGCTGCGGTCGCCGTGCTGCAGGGCGTGGCCGAACACTACGACCATCATTTCGCGTTCGAGGAACACGCCATCGGCGGTGGCGCCATCGACACTTTCGGCGAACCGCTGCCGGCCGCCTCGCTGGCCGCCTGCCAGCGTGCCGATGCGGTGCTGCTGGGCGCGGTCGGCGGGCCGAAGTGGTCCGATCCGAACGCGCCGGTGCGTCCCGAACAGGGCCTGCTGGCACTGCGTGCCGCGCTCGGCGTGTACGCCAACCTGCGCCCGCTGCAGGTGCATCCGGCGCTGGCCAACCTGTCGCCGCTGAAGAACGAAAAGCTGAAGGACGTCGACGTGCTGTTCGTGCGCGAACTCACCGGGGGCGCCTACTTCGGTGCCAAGACGCGCAGCGCCGACAGCGCCACCGACGAGTGCAAGTACACCGTGACCGAGATCGAACGGGTGGTGCGCCGCGCGTTCGAGCTGGCGCGCGGCCGGCGGCGCCAGCTGACCTCGGTCGACAAGGCCAACGTGCTGGAGACCTCGCGGCTGTGGCGCAGCACGGTGCAGCGCGTGGCCGCCGACTACCCCGACGTGAAGGTCGAGCACCAGCTGGTCGACTCGATGGCGATGCTGCTGCTGACCCAGCCTTCGCGCTACGACGTGGTGGTCACCGAAAACCTGTTCGGCGACATCCTCACCGACGAGGCGGCCGCGCTGGCCGGCTCGCTCGGGCTGCTGCCATCCGCCTCGCTGGGCAACGGCACGCATGGCCTGTACGAGCCGATCCACGGCTCGGCGCCGGACATCGCCGGCCAGGGCGTGGCCAACCCGGTCGGCGCGATCCTCTCCGTCGCGCTGCTGCTGCGCCACTCGCTGGCGCTGGAGGAAGAGGCCCGGGCGGTCGAGGCTGCGGTCCACGAAGTGTTGCAGCACGGCCCGCGCAGCCGCGATCTCGGCGGCAGTGCCGGTACCGCCGCGGTGCGCGACGCCGTGCTGGTCGCGCTGGAGCAGCACGCCTGCATCCATCGCGCTATTTTTGCCGGGGTACGCGCATGCGGCTGATGCGCGCACCCGCTCGAATCCGGACACGTGCCGTGTCCAACACTTGTTCCCCCTGCGGGCAGGCGGCCGGGTATCTGCCCCCTGTGGCCACCGACTCTCCTCGGCGCCAACCCTCCACGGCCCTCCCCGCAGGGGGACATTCACCTGTTCAACACCCGGAGCACCCATGCGCAGTGATGTGATGAAAAGCGGTCCCGACCGCGCGCCGGCGCGCGCCATGATGCGCGCCACCGGCCTCGACGATGCGGCGATCGCGCGGCCGCTGGTGGCGGTGGTGCACACCTGGTCCAACGTGAGCCCGTGCAACCTCAACCTGCGCGAGCTGGCCAACGCGGCGATCGAGGGCGTGCGCGCGGCCGGCGGCACGCCGATCGAGTTCAACACCATCGCCATCACCGACGGCATGGCGATGGGCACGCCGGGCATGCGCGCCTCGCTGGTCAGCCGCGAAGTCATCGCCGACTCGATCGAGCTGGCGGTGGATGGCCATTCGCTGGATGCGATGGTGGTGCTGTGCGGCTGCGACAAGACCATCCCCGCCGCCGCGATGGCGATGGCGCGGCTGAACATTCCGGCAGTGGCGCTGTACGGCGGCAGCATCGCGCACGGCACCCACGACCACCATCCGATCACCATCCAGCAGGTGTTCGAGGCGGTCGGCGCGCACGGCGCCGGCAAGATCGACGACGCCGAGCTGGCCAGCGTCGAGCGCGACGCCTGCCCCGGCGCCGGCGCGTGCGGCGGCCAGTTCACCGCCAACACCATGGCAATGGTGCTGACCACGCTGGGACTGTCGCCGATGGGCTTCAACGACATCCCCGCCACGCACCCGGCCAAGCCCGCAGCGGCGCGGCGCTGCGGTGAGCTGGTGATGGAGTGCCTGCGCGCCAATCGCACGCCGCGTGAGCTGCTGACGCGCACCTCGCTGCGCAACGCCGCACGCATGGTCGCCGCCACCGCCGGCTCCACCAACGCGGTGCTGCACCTGCTGGCGATCGCGCGCGAAGCCGGGGTGCCGTGGACGATCGAGGATTTCGAGCCGGCCTCGGCAGATACGCCGGTGATCGCCGACCTGCTGCCCGGCGGACGCTATACCGCGGTGGAGCTGTTCGGCGCCGGCGGCAGCGCCTGCGTGGCGCGCGAACTGATCGCCGCCGGCATGCTGCAGGACGCGCCCACCGTCACCGGCCGCTCGCTGTTCGAGGAGGCCGCCGCCGCCCCGCGCGCCGGACAGCAGGACGTGGTGCATCCGGTCAGCGCGCCGCTGAAGCCGCGCGGCGGCTACTCGATCCTCTACGGGAATCTCGCGCCGGATGGCTGCATCCTCAAGCTGGCCGGCAAGACCGGCGCGCAGTTCGAGGGCCCGGCCCGCGTGTTCGAGAGCGAGGAAGCCGCCTTCGCCGCCGTGCAGGGTGGCCGCATCGTCAAGGGCGACATCCTGGTGATACGCAACGAGGGGCCGGCCGGTGGCCCCGGCATGCGCGAGATGCTCGGCGTCACCGCCGCGCTGATCGGCCGCGGCCTGGGCGACGACGTGGCGCTGATCACCGACGGCCGCTTTTCCGGTGCCACCCATGGCTTCATGGTGGGCCACATCGCGCCGGAAGCAGCGCGCGGCGGACCGATCGCCCTGCTGCAGGACGGCGACCGCGTGGTCATCGACGGCGAGCGCCGCGAACTGCGCACTGGCGTCGACCTGGAAAGCCGCCGCGCCGGCTGGCAGCCGCCCGCCCCGAAAGTCACCCGCGGCGCACTCGCCAAATACGCGCTGCTGGTCGGCTCCGCCTCCGACGGCGCCACCACCCATCCCGATACGGCCGTCCAGACGGCCAGACACACACCCGTGAAATCCGACCAAGGAGTCATCGCATGAGCACCAGCAAAACATCCAACCCCCTCGCCAAGGCGCGCATCGCGGTGCTCGGCTATGGCAGCCAGGGCCGCGCGCACGCGCTCAACCTGCGTGATTCCGGCCTCGACGTGGTAGTGGGCCTGCGCCCGAACGGCCCGACCTGGCACCAGGCGCTGGCCGACGGCCTGCGCGTGATGGAGCCGGCCGAGGCGGTGAAAGGCGCCGACCTGGTGGCGGTGCTGACACCCGACATGGTGCAGCCCACTTTGTACAAGGAGTCGATCGAGCCGAACATCAAGCCCGGCGCCGCGCTGCTGTTCGCGCATGGCTTCAACGTGCACTTCGGGCAGATCGTGCCGCGCGCCGACATCGACGTGATCCTGGTCGCGCCCAAGGGTCCCGGCGCGCTGGTGCGCAGCGAGTACGAGCGCGGCCGCGGCGTGCCGTGCATCTGGGCGGTGCAGCAGGACGTCAGCGGCGAGGCCGAGGCGAAGACCAGGGGCTACGCCGACGGCATCGGCGGCGGCCGCGCGATGATCATCAAGACCGACTTCAAGGAAGAGACCGAGACCGATCTGTTCGGCGAGCAGGCGGTGCTGTGCGGCGGCGCCAGCGAGCTGGTGATCGCCGGCTTCGAGACGCTGGTCGAGGCCGGCTACCAGCCGGAGATCGCCTACTACGAGGTGATGCACGAGCTGAAGCTGATCGTCGACCTGTTCTACGAGGGCGGCCTGACCAAGATGCTGCAGTTCGTCTCCGAGACGGCGCAGTACGGCGACTACGTCAGCGGCCCGCGGGTGATCGACGCCGGCGTCAAGGCGCGCATGAAGGACGTGCTGCGCGACATCCAGGACGGCACCTTCGCCCGCAACTGGACCGCCGAATACCGGGCCGGCCTGCCGAACTACAAGAAGCTCAAGCAGGCTGATCTCGAGCACCCGATCGAGCAGGTCGGCGCCAGATTGCGCGCGCAGATGCCATGGCTGCACACGGCGGCACCCGCGGCCACACCGCTGAAGAAAGTCGGCTGAACGCCGCTTGAGCCCTCTCGCCCGGCGACGAAGCCGCGGGGAGTGGGCGCCATGTTTTTCGCACTATTGAAGGACTCCTTGATGGATGCGCAATCGCTGAAAGCTGCACCTGAAGGCAAACGACACCCGCTCGCCGGCACCGCAATGAGCGGCGCCGACATCGTGGTGCAGGTGCTCGCGGACGAGGGCGTCGATGTCACCTTTGGCTACTCCGGCGGTGCGATCCTGCCGGTGTACGACGCGATCTTCCGCTACAACGCCGAACATCCCCGCACCGACGGCAGCGAGCCGATGCCGCTGATCGTGCCCGCCAACGAGCAGGGTGCCGGCTTCATGGCGGCCGGCTACGCGCGCGCGTCGGGCAAGGTCGGCGTGGCGGTGGTCACCTCCGGCCCCGGCGCCACCAACATGGTGACGCCGGTGCGCGACTCGATGGCCGATTCGATCCCGCTGGTGGTGATCTGCGGCCAGGTGCCCACCGCGGCCATCGGCAGCGATGCGTTCCAGGAGGCGCCGATCAGCAACATCATGGGCGCCTGCGCCAAGCACGTGTTCCTGCTCACCGACGCGAGCCGGCTGGAATCGACCCTGCGCACCGCCTTCGAGATCGCCCGCAGCGGCCGTCCCGGGCCGGTGGTGGTGGACATTCCCAAGGACGTGCAGAACACCCTGCTCACCTTCGAGGGCGAAGGGGTGCTGGCGATTCCCGGCTATCGCGCGCGGCTGCGTGCGGTGGAGCAGGCCACGCTGGGTGATGCCGACTGCGCGGCGTTCTTCGCGGCGCTGGAGCGCGCGCAACGGCCGCTGATCTACGCCGGCGGCGGCGTGATCGCGGCGGAAGCGGCGGCGGCGCTGCGCGCGTTCGCCGAGGCGTTCGGGCTGCCGGTCACCACCACCCTGATGGGGCTGGGCGTGGTCGACACCACCGCGCCGCTGGCGCTGCACATGCTGGGCATGCACGGCACCGCCTACGCCAACTACGCGGTGGAGGACTGCGACTTCCTGCTGGCGCTGGGCGCGCGCTTCGACGACCGCGTTGCCGGCGTGCCGAACCAGTTCGCACCGCGCGCGAAGTTCATCGCCCAGGTCGACATCGACCCGGCCGAGATCGGCAAGGTGAAGGCGGTGGACTGGCATCACTGCGGCCCGCTGATCCGCACGCTGGAACGGCTGCTGCGCCATGGCAAGGCACGCGGCTTTCATCCGCTGGAGGATCGCCGCTACGCGCCGTGGCACGCGCACGTGGCCGAACTAAAGCGCGTGCACGCGATGAACTACGACCGTACCAGCGCGCTGATCCAGCCGTACGCGGTGATCGAGGCGATCAACCGCATCGCCGATGGCCGCGCCATCATCAGCACCGGCGTGGGCCAGCACCAGATGTGGGCGGCGCAGTATTTCGACTTCCGCCAGCCGCGCCAGTGGCTCACCTCCGGCTCGATGGGCACGATGGGCTTCGGCCTGCCGGCGGCGATCGGCGCGCAGTTCGCCCGCCGCGATGCGCTGGTGATCGACATCGACGGCGATGCCAGCATCCGCATGAACCTGGGCGAGCTGGAAACCGTCACCACCTACCGCCTGCCGGTGAAGGTGGTGGTGATGAACAACATGGGCGACGGCATGGTGCGGCAGTGGCAGAAGCTGTTCTTCAAGGGCCGCTTCGCTGCCTCCGACAAGAGCCTGCACAAGAAGGATTTCATCAAGGCCGCCGAGGCCGACGGCTTCGAATGGGCGCAGCGGCTGAGCGAGCCGGGCGACATCGAGCGCGTGGTCGCCGACTTCCTCGCCTTCGACGGCCCGGCCTTTCTCGAGGTGATGATCGATCCCGACGCCGGCGTGTATCCGATGGTCGGTCCCGGCGCCACCTACGCGCAGATGATCACCGGCGATTTCATCGCCTCGCGCAGCGCCGCCGCGCTGCCCGAAGCCAGCCCCACGAGCATGTTTTGAACGCCATCGCCATGAAGCACACGCTATCGATCCTGCTGCAGAACGAAGCCGGCGCGCTGGTGCGCGTGGCCGGCCTGTTTGCCGCCCGCGGCTACAACATCGACTCGCTCACCGTCGCCGCCACCGCCGATACCGAGGTGTCGCGACTGACCCTGGTGCTGCAGGGCAACGAGACCTCGATCGACCAGGTGATGAAGCAGGCGCGCAAGCTGGTCGACGTGATCGAGGCGGTGGAGCTGCACCCGCACGCGCTGCGCCGCCACGCGGCGGAAACCGAGCCGGCGCTGCCGCTCGACCGCGGCGCCTGATGCCCGCGCTGCAGGCCGGCAGCATCGAGCGCGACGACCTGCTGCAGCGGATCGTCGACGCGCGCGTGTACGAGGTGGCGCGCGTGTCCGAGCTGGAGCCGGCGCCGCGGCTGTCGGCGCGGCTCGGCAACCGCGTGCTGCTGAAGCGCGAGGACAACCAGCCGGTGTTCTCGTTCAAGCTGCGCGGCGCCTACAACAAGATGGTCGGGCTGGATGCCGGCGCGCGCGCGCGCGGCGTGATCACCGCCTCGGCCGGCAACCACGCGCAGGGCGTGGCGCTGGCCGCGTCCCGCCTGGGCATCCACGCGGTGATCGTGATGCCGTCCACCGCGCCGCAGGTGAAGGTGGACGCGGTGCGCGCGATCGGCGGCGCGATGGTCGAGGTAGTGCTGGCCGGCGACTCCTACAGCGACGCCCAGGCCGAAGCCGCGCGGCGCCAGACCGGCGGCGGGCTCACCTTCGTGCACCCGTTCGACGACCTTGACGTGATCGCCGGCCAGGGCACGGTGGGCAGGGAGATCCTGCAGCAGCATCCGCAGCCGCTGCACGCGATCTTCGTGCCGGTCGGCGGCGGCGGGCTGCTCGCCGGCGTCGCCGCGTACGTCAAGGCGCTGCGCCCGCAGGTGCGCGTGATCGGCGTGCAGACGGTGGACTCCGACGCGATGGCGCGCTCGCTCGAACAGGATCAGCGCGTGCTGCTGGACGAGGTCGGCCTGTTCGCCGACGGCACCGCGGTGAAGCAGGTCGGCAGCCATACCTTCGCGCTGTGCCGGCAGCATGTGGATGCGATGCTGCGCGTCGACACCGACGCGATCTGCGCGGCGATCCGCGACGTCTACCAGGACACCCGCAGCGTGCCCGAACCCTCCGGCGCGCTGGCACTGGCCGGGCTCAAGCAGTACGTCGCCAGCCACGGCGTGCGCGAGCAGGCGCTGGTGGCGATCAACTCCGGCGCCAACATGAACTTCGATCGCCTGCGCTTCGTCGCCGAGCGCGCCGAAGTCGGCGAGCAGCGCGAGGCGGTGTTCGCAGTGACCATTCCCGAGGAGCGCGGCAGCTTCCGCCGCTTCTGCGCCACGCTGGGCCAGCGCAGCATCACCGAGTTCAACTACCGCATCGGCGACACCCGCTCCGCGCACATCTTCGTGGGCGTGCAAATCACCGAGCGCGACGACCGCGACGCGCTGCTGGCCGCGTTCCGCCAGCATGGCTTCGGCGTGCTCGACCTCACCGACGACGAGCTGGCCAAGCTGCACCTGCGCCACATGATCGGCGGCCGCTCGCCGCTGGCGCACGACGAGCTGCTGTACCGCTTCGACTTCCCCGAACGCCCCGGCGCGCTCACCCGCTTCCTCGACCGCATGCACCCGCACTGGAACATCAGCCTGTTCCACTACCGCAACCACGGCGCCGACTACGGCCGCATCCTGGTCGGCCTGCAGGTGCCCGCCGACGAACGCCCGATGTTCCGCCAGTTCCTCGGCACGCTCGGCTATCCCCACGGCGACGAGAGCGAGAATCCGGCGTATCGGCTGTTGTTGCGGGGATAGCGGAATGGCGCAGCGCCACCTGCGTGGCGAATAGCCATGCCCAGCACTGCTCCTGTTTTGCCACATCGCATAACTTGCTCAACGCGATGGATAGGGATCTCCACAACATCGACATGCGGCATCAGCGCAGCTTGGGGGGAACATGTGTCATGCCTGACGACGGGGTCTATTTGCCATCCGCTGCAAGCATGGCGCGGATGGCAATCTCCAGCGGCGGCAGGTGTTGCTGCACGACGGTGAGCACGGTTTGTGGGTCGATGTCACCCAGATAGTTGTGTACCAGAATGTTGCGGAAGCCGCTGATCTGCTGCCATGGCATCAGCGGCCACGCTCGCTTCAACGCGTCAGGCAACCGTTGCGTGGCCTCGGACAGGGTTTGCAGATTGCGCAAGGTAGCGTCGTAGAGCATCTCATCACGGGTCAGATCGCCTCGTTGCTGAATGCGGTGGATCTTCTCGATCGTGTCCAGAATATGCCGCGCATAAGCCTGTCACGCCTTGCTCACAGATCCACCGCCTCGTTCAGCACGGCCTCGCGCAGATGGCGGTTGAGTTCGTGCTCGGGGACGATGTCGAGACGCCGCCCGGTGATTTCAGCCAGCCGTTCGGCCAGCGGCAGGCGCTGGGTGAACAGATCGTAGCCCGGCGGGAAATCCACCAGAAAGTCGATATCGCTGTCCGCTCGTTCTTCGCCGCGCGCCACCGAGCCGAATACACGGATACGCCGCGCGCCGAACTGGCGGCACGCCGCGTGGATGGCATCCTTCTTTTCATGCAACGCGTCAAGCAGCATGGCAATGACCTCTCGACCCGGCGATATGTCGAACACTGATTCGACCGCGTTTGCCCGATTGTAGCCACGAATGCCTCGACCCGCCGCTCGCCTGCTTCGGTGTGGCCGATGGCCGGACATGCGGTGCCTTCGGCAGGGACCGTGCGTCGAATATGGTGCAGCGCCTGCAACCGTGACCTGTCGCACCCGCGCCGCGTTGGAGCGCGCACAGCCGCGCGCTAGACTCCGCCGATGTCTTCCAGCACACGCAAACGCCAGCCGCGCCGGCCGGCCTCGTCGCCGGCGCCGCGTCCGCGCCCCGGGGCACCGCGGCCGACGGCGAAAACGCCGCCGCAGCCGGCGGACAGCTCGACCCGCGCCACGCGGGTGCTGCTGAAGCTGCTGCAGCGGCTGCCGGCGCGTTATCGCGCGAAGGTGCTGGACTACCTGGTGCTGACCCGGATGGACCGGCCGATCGGCGCGCTGCTGCTGCTGTGGCCGACGTGGTGGGCGCTGTGGCTGGCGGCCGGCGACTTTCCGCCTTGGAAGCCGCTGATCATCTTCACCCTGGGTGTGTTCGCGATGCGCGCGGCCGGCTGCGCCATCAACGACTACGCCGACCGCAAGCTCGACCCGCAGGTGGCGCGGACGGCCGGACGTCCGATCGCCAGCGGGCGGGTAACCCCGCGCGAGGCGCTGCTGGTGTTCGCCGCGCTGCTGGCGTTCGCGTTCGTGCTGGTGCTGTTCACCAATGCGCTGACGATCAAGCTGTCGTTCGCCGGCGCCGCGCTGGCAGCGATCTACCCGTTCACCAAACGCTGGACCTACCTGCCGCAGGTGGTGCTGGGAGCCGCGTTCGGCTGGTCGATCCCGATGGCGTTTGCCGCGGTGATGCACACGGTGCCGCCGCTGGGCTGGCTGCTGTTCCTCGGCAACATCCTGTGGTCGGTGATCTACGACACCGAGTACGCGATGGTCGATCGCGACGACGATCTCAAGGCCGGCGCCAAGTCCACCGCGATCCTGTTCGGCGACGCCGACCTGCCGATCCTGGCCATGCTGATGGGCACCTTCCTGCTGGCGATGCTGTTTGTCGGCCAGCGCGCGGCGCTGGGCTGGCCGTACTGGCTCAGCCTGCTGGTGGCGGCCGGACTGTTCGGCTACCAGCTGTGGCTGATCCGCGGCCGCGCCCGCGACGCCTGCCTCGCCGCATTCCGCCACAACAACTGGCTCGGGCTGGCGCTGTGGATCGGCATCGTGCTGGCGCTGGCGGTGCGCTGAACGCTGGTGTGAAGGGGCACTTTTAGCCGCGCGGTGACGGCGCGCGCGCCAGCGCCCACACGTCGACTCGCTGCACGCCCGCGCGCTTCAGCACGCGGGAGCATTCGGCGAGGGTGGCGCCGGTGGTCATCACGTCATCGAGCAGCGCCACGTGCGGTGGCAGCGGCGTACCCGGACACAGCGCGAACGCACCACGCACGTTGCGGCAGCGGCCGACAGCGTCCAGCTCGGTCTGCGCGTCGGTGCGGCGGGTGCGCTGCAGCACCTCGTGGCGCAGCGGCACGCCGAACTCGCGCGCCAGCGGCCGGGCCAGTTCCAGCGCCTGGTTGTAGCCGCGCTGGCGCAGCCGCTGGCGATGCAGCGGCACCGGCAGCAGCAGCTGCGGCAGCTCGATGCCGCGCGGCTCGCGCCGCCACAGCGTCGACAGCACGCGCCCGGCCGCCAGATCGGCGCCGAACTTGTAGCGCGACTCCAGCCGGTCCAGCGGCCAGCCGTAGCGGAACGGCGCCCACGCCGCATCCCACGGCGGCGGCCGGCGCTGGCACTCGCCGCACAGCGGCGCCGAGGCTGCCAGCGGCAGGGCGCAGCGGGCGCAGCAGCCGGGGTTGCGCGGCAGCTCGGCGGCGCAGTCGGCACACAGGTCGATGCCGTCGGCGCCGGCGCCGGCACACAGCAGGCAGCGCAGGGGCAGCACGAAGCGCTGCAGCCGTTGCACCAGCGCGTCGATGCGCATCATCTCCCTGACCTCGGCGGCGCCGGCATGCGATGCCCGGATGGTAGCGGCATCGCGTCCGCAACGCGCATGTCAACCGGACCTGCGGAGATCGAGTTGACACACCCCGGAACGGCTCCCACACTTTCCGCCCTCACGCCCCGGAGTTGCTGCCCCATGACGAATGCCGCCATCCGCCACGACTGGAGCCGCGACGAGGTGCGTGCGCTGTTCGACCTGCCGTTCAACGAGCTGCTGCATCGGGCGCACTCGGTGCATCGCGCGCATCACGATCCGAACGCGGTGCAGGTGTCCACGCTGCTGTCGATCAAGACCGGCGGCTGCCCGGAAGACTGCGCCTACTGCCCGCAGGCGGCGCGCTACGACACCGGCGTCACCGCGCAGAAGCTGATGGAGATCGACGACGTGCTGGAGCGCGCGCGCGCCGCCAAGGCCGCCGGCGCCAGCCGCTTCTGCATGGGCGCCGCGTGGCGCGGGCCGAAGGATCGCGACATTCCCAGGGTCGCCGCGATCGTGCGCGCGGTGAAGGACCTGGGCCTGGAAACCTGCGCCACGCTGGGCCTGCTGGGCGACGGCCACGCGCAGGCGCTGAAGGCGGCCGGGCTCGACTACTACAACCACAACATCGACACCGCGCCGGAGTTCTACGGCGAGATCATCCACACGCGCGAATATCAGGACCGCCTCGGCACGCTGGAGCAGGTGCGCGACGCCGGCCTGAAAACCTGCTGCGGCGGCATCGTCGGCATGGGCGAGACGCGCGACCAGCGCGCCGGCCTGCTGCAGGCGCTGGCCAACCTGCCCGAGCACCCGCAGTCGGTGCCGATCAACCAGCTGGTGCCGGTGCCGGGCACGCCGCTGGCCAATGCGGAGAAGCTGGACCCGTTCGAGTTCGTGCGCACGATCGCGGTCGCGCGGCTGCTGATGCCCGCCTCGGTGGTGCGGCTGTCGGCCGGGCGCCAGCAGATGGACGACGCGGTGCAGGCGCTGTGCTTCTTCGCCGGTGCCGGCTCGATCTTCTACGGCGAGAAGCTGCTGACCACCGGCAACCCGGACGTGGCGCAGGATCGCGCGCTGTTCCGCCGGCTCGACCTGCATCCGCTGGAGGTCGTCGAGGCCGCCAGCACCGCGCACGCCGATATCCTGCATCCCGCCGCCATCGCGACTGACAACTCCGGCTGCGGACACGGCTGTGGCTGCAGCGCCGCGGCCTGACCTGCTCGATCGTCTGGCCGTCCGGACGGCCGAACGCGAAAGCGCGCAGCTGCTGCGCCGGCTGCGCACCATCGAGCATGCGGACGGGCCGTGGCTGGAATGCGGCGGGCGCCGCCTGCTCGGCTTCTGCAGCAACGACTATCTGGGGCTGGCGCAGCATCCGCAGGTGATCGCCGCGTTCAAGCGGGTGGCCGATGACGAGGGCGTCGGCAGCACCTCGGCGCACTTGATCTGCGGCCATCGCGCCGAGCATGCCGCGCTGGAAGAGGCGCTGGCGGCGTGGACCGGGCGCGCGCGCGCGCTGCTGTTCTCGACCGGCTACATGGCCAACCTGGGCGTGCTGCAGGCGCTGCTGGAGCGCGGCGACCTGTGCGTGCAGGACAAGCTCAACCACGCCTGCCTGCTGGACGGCGCGCAGCTGTCCGGCGCCGAACTGAAGCGCTATCCGCACGCCGACGTGGCCGCCGCCGCGCGCCAGCTGGCCAGCCGTCGCGACGCGGCCGCGCTGCTGGCGACCGACGGCGTGTTCAGCATGGACGGCGACACCGCGCCGCTGCGCGAGCTGGCCGCGCTGTGCACGCGCGAACACGCCACCCTGATGGTGGACGACGCGCACGGCCTGGGCGTGCTCGGCGAACGCGGCGGCGGCAGCGTCGAGGCCGCCGGCCTCGGCTCGCGCGAGGTGCCGGTGCTGATGGCCACGCTGGGCAAGGCGCTGGGCTGCGCGGGCGCGTTCGTGGCCGGTTCGGTCGACCTGATCGAGGGGCTGACGCAGTTCGCGCGGCCGTACATCTACACCACCGCGATGCCGCCGGCGCTGGCCGCCGCCGCGCTCGCCGCGGTGCAGCTGGCCCAGGCCGAGTCGTGGCGGCGCGACAAGCTCGGCGCGCTGATCGAACGCTTCCGCCAGGGCGCGCGGCAGCTCGGCCTGCCGCTGCTGCCTTCCGCCAGCGCGATCCAGCCGCTGCGGCTGGGCGACGCGCAGGCGGCGCTGGACGCGGCGCAGGCGCTGGAGCAGCGCGGCCTGCTGGTCGGCGCGATCCGCCCGCCGACCGTGCCAGCCGGCCAGGCGCGCCTGCGCATCACGCTGTCCGCCGCGCACAGCGAGGAGCAGGTCGACCAGCTGCTCGATGCGCTGGCCAGCCTGCCCGCACCGGCCGCCGCGCGGGGCTGAGCACCGCGCCACGTATAATCGCCGGCTGACCGCCGCGCGCTCACCTCATGCCCATCGTCAATATCGCCGCCTATCGCTTCGTCAGCCTGGACTCGCTGCCCGCGCTGCGCGAGCGCGTGCTCGAACGCTGCAGCGCGCTGGCGCTGAAAGGCACCGTGCTGCTGGCGCCGGAGGGCATCAACCTGTTTCTGGCCGGCCCGCGCGCGGCGGTCGATGCGTTCATGACGTGGCTGCGCGAGGACGCCCGCTTTGCCGGCATCACGGCGAAGGAGTCGCGCTCCGAGCAGGTGCCGTTCGGCCGCCTGCGGGTGCGCATCAAGCGCGAGATCATCAGCATGCGCCAACCCACGATCCGCCCCGAAGGCGGCCGCGCGCCGGCGCTGGATCCGCCCACGCTGCGGCGCTGGCTGGCATGGGGCCACGACGACGACGGCCGCGAGCTGGTGCTGCTGGATACCCGCAACGCCTACGAAACCGCGCTCGGCGCGTTCGATGGCGCGGTCGACTACCGCCTCGCCAGCTTCACCGGCTTCCCCGCCGCGATCGCCGCCGACCGCGCGCGCTACGAAGGCAAGACCGTGGTGTCGTACTGCACCGGCGGCATCCGCTGCGAAAAGGCCGCGCTGCATCTGCGCGAACTCGGCCTCGCGCACGTCTACCAGCTCGACGGCGGCATCCTGGGCTATCTGGAGCAAACCGACGGCGCCGGCTGGCACGGCGACTGCTTCGTGTTCGATGAGCGCGGGGCCGTCGACAAAGCGCTGTTACCTGCACCTCCTCTCCCCTGCGGGGAAAGGAAGTAACCGCGCCGTGACCCTGCATATCGAAACCCATGGCCACGGCGTCGTGCCGCTGGTGCTGATCCACGGCTGGGCGATGCATGGCGGCGTGCTGCAGCCGCTGGTCGAGGCGCTGGCTGCGCACTGCACGATGTATGTGGTCGACCTGCCCGGTCACGGCTACTCGCGTGACTGCGCGCTGCCGCTGGAGCCGCACGCCTGCGCCCGCGCGATCGCCGCGGCCACGCCGCCGGCGATCTGGCTGGGCTGGTCGCTGGGTGGGCTGGTCGCGCTGACCGCGGCGCTCGAGATGCCGCAGCAGGCGCGCGGCCTGGCGATGCTGTGCGCCACGCCGAAATTCGTGCGCGACGCCAGCTGGCCGCACGGCAGCGACGCCACGCTGGTGCATCAGCTGGCCACCGAGCTGGAAACCGATTACCACGCCACGCTGGAGCGCTTCCTGGCGCTGGAGGCGATCGGCAGCGCTGATCCGCGCGCCGAGCTGCGCCAGCTGCGTGCGCAGGTGTTTGCCCGCGGCGAGCCGGAGCTGCGCGTGCTGCAGGAAGGCATCGCGCTGCTGGAAAACACCGATCGCCGCGCCGCCCTGGCGGAGCTGCGCGTGCCCAGTGTGTGGATCGCCGGCCGCCGCGACCGGCTGGTGCCGCCGCCGGCGATGGCATGGTCGGCCAGCCAGTGCGACGGCCGCTACAACGAGATCGAACGGGCCGGCCATGCGCCGTTCTTCGGCCACGTGGAGGCCGTGGTGCTGGCGCTGGCACCGCTGCTGGACGATCCCCGCCTCCGCCCTGCTTCACCGAGTCCGTCGCCATGAACGAGTTCCACCTCGACCGCCGTCAGGTGCGCCGCAACTTCGGCCGCGCCGCGCGAACCTACGAGCAGCACGACGTGCTGCAGCGCGAGGTGCAGCAGCTCCTGCTGGAACGGCTGGACTTCTATACGGCCGAACCGGCGCGGGTGATCGACGTCGGCGCCGGCACCGGCCGCGGCAGCGCGCTGCTGAAGAAGCGCTATCCCCGCGCCGAGGTGCTCGCGCTGGACCTGGCGCTGCCGATGCTGCGTGCAGCCCGCCAGCACAGCAGCTGGCTGAAGCCGTTCACCCGCGTGTGCGCCGAGGCCACCGCGCTGCCGCTGGCCGACCACAGCGTCGACGTGCTGCATTCCAACCTGTGCTTCCAGTGGATCGACGACCTGCCCGCACTTTTCGGCGAATGCGTGCGCGTGCTGCGACCCGGCGGCCTGCTGCTGTTCTCGACCTTCGGGCCGGACACGCTGAAGGAACTGCGCGCGGCGTGGGCCGGCGCCGACCAGCAGCCGCACGTGAGCCGCTTCCTCGACATGCACGACGTCGGCGACGCACTGCTCGCCGCTGGCCTGCGCGACCCGGTGCTCGACGTGTGCCGCTACACGCTCACCTACAGCGAGCCGCGCAAGCTGCTGGAGGAACTGCAGGGCCTCGGCGCCACCAACGCCGACAGCACGCGCGGCCGCGGCCTCACCGGCAAGAGCCACTACCGCCGCATGCTGCAGGCCTACGAGGCGATGCGCGTGGACGGCCGCATTCCGGCCACCTGGGAAGTGGTGACCGCGCACGCCTGGGGCCCACCGCCCGGCCAGCCGCGCCGCGGCGCCGACGGCAACGCCATCGCCAGCTTTTCGGTGGACAGTTTGCGTGGCTCGCGGCGGGGGTGAGGTGTCAGTGACGCTATATTTTACGTGCAGGTCCAACGCTGGAATTGAGCGGCGGCGTAGCCGTCCGCCTTGAACGAATTGTTAGCGGCTGCCCGGAAGCAGCGCTACTTTGACCCAAGGATGATCTTGATCTTGCCTCTCAGCAACATAGCCATCTTGCATGTCGGCACAGGCGTTGATTGAAGGGTCGTGACTGGATAAATGCCCAATACCGACATTGTGGAAATCCTCAACTCCACCGTGGTCGTTCTGACCGCAAGAAAAATTCCAGTAACCCTCATCGTGCGCCACGAGCAAGATTGGCCTCGACTTGTCGAAGACGTGGCAGCAGATGATGACCCCTAAATTTGATGGCGAAAATTTCATGACCGCCAACGTTCGACATCAGCCGCGGGACCGCGCAGCGGTACCGTCGGCTGCATGGAGTAGTTAGGCCGCTCATGACCAAAGGCTAATGAATAAGCTTTTGAGACGAAAGCCTGGAATTGATCGGATCCGGGATACGCACCCTCTGGAAGGAATGGACCAGCATCACTCCACCCGCCCGAGCCATCAGGGGTTTGGAGGAACCCACAGCCGTCCTTGCCATCCCAAATCAGCCGGAATGGTGTCTCCACGCCTACATCGAAAATGCAGAATGCGTTCCCGAAATCATCTGGATGCAGTTCCTCTAGGCTCGGTGAGATCCCGAGACCAGTGATTGCTTCCTTGAGGGTGAAGTACTCGTGCACCGGGAGGAGCCTAACGCTGGAGTTGAGCGGCGGCGGAGCCGTCCGCCTCGAATGAGTAAAAAGAGACTTCCTCCCCTTTCGGCCTCGAGGGCCATGATGGTGTTGCGAAACATCCGTCAGCAGAAGAGGAAGTCTCCATGAGCACTATAACCATTGGCGTGGACTTGGCGAAGAGCACCTTTTCGACCTGTGAGGTCGATGACGCGGGGCATGTGTTGCGGCGGCAGGATCTGGGCCGCGAGGCGTTCGCGCTGTGGCTGGCCCAGCGGCCGGCCGGCTCGGTGGTGGCGATGGAGGCGTGCAGTGGGGCGCACCATTGGGCGCGGCGCTGCCTGGAGTACGGCCTGCAGCCACGACTGATGGCGGCCCAGTTCGTCACCCCGTTCCGCAAGAGCCGCAACGCCAAGAACGACCGCAACGACGCCGAGGCGATCGCCACGGCGGCGCGCCAGGGCAACATGCGCTTCGTGCCGGTGAAGGATGTCGATCAGCAGGTCCGGTTGTCCTGGCATCGGGTGCGTGCGCGAAGGCTACAAGACTGAGTCGCTGGCCATCGGCAATCGCCTGCGCGGGTTGCTGGCCGAGTTCGGCATCGTGATCGCCAAGGGCGACGTGGCGTTGCGGCGAGCGCTGGCGGACCTGGACCCGCACAAGGCGCTGCCGGGCGAGTTCAAGGAACTGCTGCGTGACCTCAGCGCCCACTGGGCGCAGTTGCGCGCGGCCATCGACGCGTGCGGCGCACGCATCGACGCCCACGCCCGACAGGACGCGCGGTGCGTGCGGATTGGCGCGATCGTCGGCGTCGGGCCGATCACGGTCGATGCGATGGTCGCCAGCGTCGGCAACGCACGGGAGTTCAGGAACGGACGTCAGCTCGCCGCCTGGGTCGGTCTCGTACCGACCCAGCACTCCAGCGGCGGGCATGCACGGCTGGGCACGATCAGCTGCCGCGGCGATGCGTACCTGCGCACCTTGCTGATCCAGGGCGCGCGCAGCAGCCTGCAGCGAGCCCAGGCGGTCAGCGTGGAAAAGTCCACGCCCGAACAACTATGGATACGCCAGCTCGATGGCCGGATGCCCTTTGGAAAAGTGCTGGTGGCGATCGCCAACAAGCACGCACGGCAACTGTGGGCGATGCTCGCGCACGATCTTGACTACGATCCACACGCCTGCGTGAAGCACCCGATGGCGAAGCCCCCGGTCGGCGAACACGCCACGACGGCAGCCGCCATGGCATGAAAAGGTTCCACGTCAGCGCGAAGCGGTAGCAACGGGTCAGACCCACCCGGAGAGAACCTGACTAACCGTTTGGACGTCTACAAAGTGTTTCGGCCGATCCCCGAACACCGACGACACCGATGAACGAATGAGGTCTCCGGGCGCGGTTTATGCCGTGGTCCGCATCAGCAGCAGCGATGCAACAAGACCGTTTACGGAAATGCAGTCTGGCAACGTTCAGCACCGCGCAGCACTGACACGCACGACGCAGTACAGAAGGAAACACGATGACCAGCGAACGCCTGAAAGCTCAAGGCAAGAACATCAAGCGGGCGGTATTGACGGGAAGTCTCTTACGGAACTGTTAGAGGGCATGTGCGACCTCCGCCGTGACAGGTCGCCAAGCTCCACCGCTGCCATGGTACGTCTCGGCAGATAGTTTGAACCGTTGCCCGCATTGACCGCACTGAAAATCAAAGCAGACGAAATCGTCCCATGCGCCGCCATTGGCGATGTCTTGGAATGATGCATTGCCGCCGTAAGCCTTGGGCTGAGACGGAATCTCTTGGATGGTCCCGGCCTCGATGCTGTCACGTACGACCGCAATAGCTTGACGAAGATCGCTGGGTGAGACGATTCGATACTCGACACTAAGATCTTCGCAATCCTTGCAAGACACTGGCTTTGCCCTCTAACGCTTGAGTTAAGCGGCGGCAAAGCCGTCCGCCTTGAACGAGATGTTAGGCATCATTGCGCGCGGCCACGAAGACCCGCAAGCCCATACGCGACACAAGAGAGGCTTGAGCCTAGGAGCAATAGGCGGTGCGTGCCCGAGCCAAAAAGTAAAGCCAGCGCCGCACAAGCGACGCCACCAACTAACAGCACCCAAGCGAGACGAGACAGGCCTCTGTTTGAAAGACGCCGCCGTGAAGTAAAAGCAGCCCGGCAGAACATAACGGCGCTGACTAGAAACAGAACCGTGAAGATAGCAAGCGCCGGATATGAAATGGGTACGCTGCTAAAAATGAAGACTGAGACTGCGCCGAAGATGAGAGTAGCTACAGCCGACAGGAACGAAGCCACAATGCGCTCGATCTTAGTTGGTGGGCGGCTCAGATCTTCCATTTATGATGCCTAACGCTGGAATTAAGCGGCGGCGGAGCCGTCCGCTTGGATGACGGGTTAGGCGCGACTACTGGCCTGAACGAGAACCGGGCGGCTCACCCTTCAGCCAACAAATTGCTAGAAGAGCGATAGTGAATACACCGGTGCCAGCGAGGCGGGTGGCATGTTCGCTGGCCAAGGGCAAGAAATGGTTGAGCAGCAACAGGGATGCAGCGTACGCAACGAACACAACCCAGCCTTGCCAGCATCTTGGAAAGCTCCAACCCCAGCCATATTTTTTTGCGGGGAACCAGTATCTTTTTTGATTATCCATCTCAATCCTTATGATGAGTCGAAGCCAAGCCTAACGCTTCAGTAGTGCCTTGATTCCGCAATATGCACGGGATGTTCAGCTTCCCTGTGCACCCCTTTCCCGCCTTAATCCTACACGAGATCAAGACCTTATCTGGTATTCCCGGAATCGGCATCGTCGATACGCTGCCACACACACCTTTTTATCCGGGACGCTATGTCTTATCCACCACAATCCGCGGGGATATCCGGGCCTGTTGCGACCCCACCCGTTCCACGCCTGTTCGATGAAGTTCGCCGGCACATGCGGGTCAAACACTACAGCTTGCGCACCGAGAAGATCTACATCGGCTGGATACGGCGGTTCATCCTGGCCAACGCCAAGCGTCACCCCCGCGAGATGGGCGCGGCGGAGGTCGAGGCGTTCCTGTCACTCCTTGCCGTCCAGGGGAAGGTCGCCGCCAGCACCCAGAACCAGGCGCTGTCGGCCCTGCTGTTTTTGTATCGGGTGGTCCTGGGGATCGAGTTGCCGTGGCTGGAGGGTGTCGTGCGCGCCAAGCGGCCAAAGCACGTGCCGACGGTGCTATCGCAAGACGAGGCGCGATCCCTGCTGGCGCACATGGATGGACGGCCACAACTCCTGGCAAGCCTGCTCTATGGCACCGGCATGCGCTTGATGGAATGCCTGCGCCTGCGGGTCAAGGATGTGGATTTCTCGCGCAACGAGATCACGATACGTGGTGGAAAGGGAGCCAAGGATCGCCATACCGTCTTGCCCAAATCGCTGGTCGAGCCGTTGCAGCGTGAAGTCGAACGTGCGCGGATGCTGCATGTTGCCGATCTGGCTGCAGGGTTTGGCGCAGCGGCCCTGCCGTACGCACTGGCACGCAAGTACCCCTCGGCAGCGCGCGACTTCGGCTGGCAGTATGTGTTTCCGTCCGTGCAGCGGTCGATCGATCCGAACGATGGCATCGAGCGCCGCCATCACTTCGACGACGCCATCCTGGCGCGTGGATTGAAAGCGGCGCGTCTTCGTGCGGGCATCGTCAAGCCACTGAGCGCGCACACCCTGCGGCATTCATTCGCAACCCACCTGCTCGAAATGGGCTATGACATCCGGACCGTCCAAGAGCTGCTCGGGCACCGGGATGTCGCCACAACTCAAATCTATACCCACGTCCTCAATCGCAACGCCAGCGGGGTCCTGAGTCCGTTGGATCGATGATTGGCCGTCGCTGCGTGCGCCCCTGGAGCGCTGATCGTCATAACAGGGCTCGCGCCGGCATGCCCCGGGAAACGCAGGTCTCGCATCGGATCTGTTCGCGCGACCAATGTTTCCCGCCACTCTCGGAAAAATGGACTCCCGCAAAACGGCCGTTCACGACTGGCTCAAATGGTCGATAGCCGCCTGTCGCCCCAGCCTCTCATCTCCCCCTGCACGAGCCGCATGTCGGAAGCACCCCACCACATGGTCATTCACCATGCCGGTGGCCTGCAGCAGCGAGTAGCAGATGGTGCTGCCGACGAAGCGGAAGCCGCGCTGTTTCAGCGCCTTGCTCATGCGGTCGGACAGCGGCGTGCTGGCGGGCACGTCGCTCTTTTCGCGCCAGCGGTTGAGCAGCGGCTGGCCGTGGACGAACGACCACAGATAGCCGTCCAGACTGCCGAACTCGGCAATCACCGCAAGCGCGGCGAGCGCGTTGTCGCGGGTCGCCCATACCTTCAGCCGGTTGCGGATGATGCCGGGATCGAGCAGCAGGCTTTCCAGCTCGCGCTCGGTCATCGCGGCGACGCGGGCGATCTCGAAGTGGTGGAACACCTGCCGGTAGTGCGCGCGCTTGGCCAGCACGGTGCGCCACGACAGCCCGGCCTGCGCCCCTTCCAGGCAGAGGAACTCGAACAGCGCG
>JAJXTX010000118.1 GCA_021783385.1 Pseudomonadota bacterium | reverse complement strand
CGCGTCGCTGGCGCGGCGCGATCCTGCCGCACCGCACCGAGGTGATCCTGCGCGTGCTCGATCCGGCCAAGCGCCCGGTCAGCGCCACCGCCGATTTCCACGAAGTGCGCGACGTGCGCACGGTGACTATCCGCCAGTCCGGCGGGCAGGGCGTGCAGCTGCTGTTCGATCCCGAGCACAACCTCGAACAGCGCATCCTCGACGAGCAGTTCGCGGCGGATTGATCGTCTTGTGGCCACGTCGGGTGATCGGATGGCCTGTATCGGCGCCACTTCCGGATGACGCAAAACGGCGTCACCTCGCGTGCGTCTTTTCCCGGTCGTGGCGTGCGGTATTTTTCTTGAAAAGGGGCTTGCGCGCGTGCTTCTTCCGGTGTTGACGATACTTTTTCTGGCCACCCTCATCCGTTCGGCCTTCGGGTTCGGCGAAGCACTGGTGGCGGTGCCATTGCTTGCTTTCATGATGCCAGTGGCGACAGCCGCGCCGCTGGCTGTGCTGGTTTCGATTACCGTGGCCATCGTGGCCATCGCGCAGGACTGGCGCCACATCCATCTCCGCAGTGCGGCATGGCTGGTTCTCTCCACTCTTGTGGGACTGCCGCTCGGCCTCCTTGCGCTGCATCGGATGGATGCTCGCCTCGTCAAGGCGATCCTTGCCATGGTCATTGTGGCCTTCTCGGGATATTCACTGCTCGGCCGGAAGCGAGCGGCGCTGTCCGACGACAGACGGGCCTGGATTTTCGGGTTTGCCGCAGGTGTGCTTGGCGGTGCATACGGCATGAATGGACCACCGCTGGTCATGTATGGCTCACTGCGCGGATGGTCGCCGCAACATTTCCGGGCAACCCTGCAGGGTTATTTTCTGCCGGCCAGCCTGATCACCCTTGGCGGTTACGGACTGACCGGCTTGTGGACTGCTACCGTGAGCCGCTGCTACCTCATGGCGTTGCCTGGAGTGGTGCTGGCGATCTTTCTGGGACGCAGCATCAACAAGCGCATGAACGCGCGCGCATTCATACTCTATGTGCATGCCGGGCTGGTGATAGTGGGCGCCCTGCTGCTGTTCCAGGCCGTGTCAGGGCCGGCCGGATAAGCCGTACGCGACTGGCCGCCGCGCAGCTCGCTGGCCGTATGCCTTTTCGCCATGTCCGGCGGACAGTTTTCCGCCTTTGCCAGATTGCTTACTTCCGGTTCTTCCGCGCATGATCGAACTCAGTCACGACGCCCACGATGCATCCGCCGCCAGCGACAACCGCCTGGTGGTGGCGATCTCCTCGCGCGCGCTGTTCGACCTTGGCGACAGCCACGCGCTGTTCGAGCGCGACGGGCTGGACGCCTATCGCGCATTCCAGATCGAGCACGAGAACGAGATCCTCAGGCCCGGTGTGGCGTTCCCGCTGGTGCAGAAGCTGCTTGGCCTCAACAAGCTGGCCGGCGACGTGCCGCCGGTCGAGGTGATCCTGCTGTCGCGCAACTCCGGCGACACCGGCCTGCGCATCTTCAACGCGATCCAGCACTACGGGCTGGAGATCAGCCGCGCCGCCTTCACCAGCGGCGCGCCCACCTCCGACTATATCGCGCCGTTCAAGGCCGACCTGTTCCTGTCTGCCAACGCCGAGGATGTCGGTCGCGCGCTCACCGCCGGGGTCGCCGCCGCCACCATCCTGCCCAGCACCGCGCCGCCGCGTGCCAGCGAACAATTGCGCATCGCCTTCGACGGCGACGCGGTGATCTTCGGCGACGAAGGCGAGCGCGTGTCGCGCGAGGAAGGCCTCGAAGCGTTCCACCGCAGCGAGACCGAGCATGCCGCCGAGCCGCTGTCGGTCGGCCCGTTCCGCGGTTTCCTCACCGCGCTGCACCGGCTGCAGACAGCGTTTCCGGCCGAGGACTCGCCGATCCGCACCGCGCTGGTCACCGCGCGTTCCGCGCCCGCGCACAAGCGGGTGATCCTCACCCTGCGCAAGTGGGGCGTGCGCATCGACGAGGCGCTGTTCCTCGGCGGCCGCGACAAGGGCCCGTTCCTCGATGCGTTCGGCGCCGACATTTTCTTCGACGATTCGCCGGCCAACGTGGAGTCCGCGCGCAAGCATGTGGCCACCGGGCACGTGCCGCATGGGGTGAGCAATCGCTGAGGCTCGACGGATTCGCAGCCCGGCCAACCGAAGCCCGACAGGCTCCTTGCATGTGGCGACCGGGCCCGTGCCGCATGGAGTTGCCTTGGAACGGCATCAGTGGACGTAGTTGATCGCCACGGCCGGCGTGATCGTGGTCGTCGTGTGGGGTCCGCCGATCACCCGGGTGCCGACGAGTATCCCCAGGTTGGCGTTCCAGCTGTATTCGATCGCGGGTGCGAAGCCGAACGCTTCACCGGCACCGAAGCTTCGGTGGATGGCGATCGCCGGCGCGCCGGCGGAATCCGCCAGCGCAGATCCGTCCACGTGGGTAGCGTGGCTGCGGCGGTAGGTGACGTCGAGTGCCAGCACCCAGCGCAGGCTCAGGCTGTATTCCCAGGCGGCGTCGACGAAGAAGGCGTTGCCGGGCTTGGCGTTGCCGCGGAATCCTGCCACCGTGCCATAGACGCTGACGTCTGCGAGGTGCGCGCGACGGGACCAGGATTGCGCCACGTTGAAGCGCATGCGCAGGATGCGACCGTTCGCCAGCCAGAAGTAGGTCTGCGTGTTGAGCTGCAAGGTGGTGGTGGTGGCGCCGCTGCCGAGGCCATCGCTGAGCCGGTTGCCGAGCCGGTCGTACCCTCCGGTCGGCAGTGTTTCCTGCAGCTGGAGCGAGATCGTCGGCAGCGAACTGCCTGCGTGGAACCGGGTGAGGCGATATTGCGCCTGCACGCTGGCGTCGCCCAGCCCGACGCCCGTGCTGTTCGCGGCACCCTGCATCCGGTTGTAGCCAAGCACGGGAATCAGACCCGCCGTGAGCCGGTCCGTCAGTCCATAGAGGATATAGGCCTGCGAGCCGAAACCGTCCGCGTGGCGAGAGGACACGTCGTAGATATAGGGCTCGATCAGGAAATGCCCGCGCGGCAGGGTTGCCGCCGAGTTCGCCAGCATCGGACCCGTCCACCATGCATCGTCCAGCGACTGCCGCAGGGGCGGCGAGGGTGGTGTCGCAGGCGCAGCCAAGGCCACGTTGCCGGCACTGGCCGCAAAGACCGGCGCAAAGGCCGCCAGCGGCAACAGCAGGCCGCCCGGCACCCAGCCCGGGAGAAAGCGCCGCCCGCACCGAAGTGCGATCATGATTTTCGCCAGCGTCATCTTCATCCCGAGCATCCGGCCTCAGTGCGGGAACGATTCCTGCAGGCTGCTATTTCGATGGTGCGGCACTATCCAGCAGCACTTGCGTGGAGACCATCCGTTTCCTGCTGCAGGACGATGGTGGTCATCGAAAGGCGGGGGCACCCTAGGAGCCTGTTGCGTCGATGGCGGCTCAGATCCGGCGCCATCCCTCGAAACCGGTCAGCATCGCCGCGGCGATCAGCAGCCCTCCCACGCAACGGGTTGCCAGCGCGCCGGCGGCCGGCTTGCCCTGCAGCCATCGCCGTGCGCGATCGGCCATCAAGGCGACACCACCGTACACGCAGAACTGGTTGATCGCGATGATCAACCAGAGCACCGCGGCCTGCAACCAGATACAACCGTTTTCGGGGTGCAGGAACTGCGGAAACACGGCAAGCATGAACAGGTAGGCCTTCGGGTTGAGCAGGCTGGTGAGCATGCCCTGGCGAAAGGTCGCCGCGTGCGATCGCTGCCGGGCATCCGGCTGCAGGCCGAACGAAGCTTCGCTGTGCATCAGGGAGATGCCGATCCAGGCGATATAGAGCGCGCCGGCGAACAGCAGCGCATTGAATGCGCCGGGGATCAGTTTCAGCAGGACGCTGATGCCCATCGCCGTCATCACCACATGGCAGATGCCGCCGGCGATGATGCCGGCCACGGCGGCGAGCCCGCGACGGCGGCCACCGGCCAGCGAACTGCCCAGCACGAAAGCCATATCGAGACCGGGAAGCACGACGATGCCGAAGACCAGCGCGAAGAACAGCCCCAGCTGCCCGTAGTGGATCATGGCGATATCCCGCCGCTGGCATCGGGCAGCCAGCGCAGGCGCGAACGCGGGGTCGGATCCATCACTACGCGCTCCGGTGCGCCGCGCAACAGCCCCGAGGCCGTGAGCGAACGTTCGGCTGCGTCCAGCAGCGGGGCGAGCTGCGAGTCCAGCGTGTCGTCGTCCCTGACCACGCCCAGCCAGACCAGGAACGGTCCGTCCGCGCGTATCGGCAACTGCGGAAAGTTGTTCGGCACATCCAGCGATACCTGCACGCCGGCCCGATGCACGCCGGCGATACGGTAGTGCGCAAAGGCGGTTTGCGTCTGCTCCGCGAAGGCTGCTTCACTGCCTTTGCGAATGGCGAAGATCTGCGCCACCACCACGCCGTGCGCACCGTCTTCCTCGGCGATCGGATCCACCGCCGGCAGCACGGAGATACCCGATGCCGGCTGCAGCGGATGCAGCAGCATCACGTTGTCGCTGTCGGGCAGGATCGCGTTCACCTTGATCCGGTGCTCTTTCCACAGCGGGCCGTAATAGAACGCAGCATTGACTATCGGGCGGGCGTTGATGTCCTTGAAGCCGCGCAGCCAGGTGAAACGGTCGGGATGGCCGCGCTCCGTGAACTGCCCGAACACCATTGCGCCCAATTGTTCGAAAGCCTCCGGGAAATAGGCATCGAAGTATTTGACGAAGTGCGCCCGTTCGCCATCGCTGGTGGTGTAGCGGCGGAACTCGACGACCGGGAAATCCTGCAGGTACTGCACGCTTTGCATCGCGGTCGCGTCGAGGGGCTGGCCGTGTGCCACATGCATGGCGGCACAGGCGGCGAGCGAGGCGATGCCGGGCAGGGGGTGTTTGACGTGCTTCATGGGAACCCTTTGATGGTCATGGTCGATATCACGCTATGACTTAATCAGGACAAATTTCGCCCTGATTTATGGATAGAATGCCGACCATGACCCAACCCACCACCCGCGTGCTGGCTGTGCTCGAGCTGCTGCAGAGCCATGGCCGGATGAGCGGCTCGGAGCTGGCGCGCCGGGTCGGCGTGGATGTGCGTACGCTGCGCCGCTACATCGTGATGTTGGAGGACCTCGGCATCCCGCTCACCGCCGAGCGCGGCCGCCACGGTGCCTACATGCTGGTGGCCGGATACAAGCTGCCGCCGATGATGTTCACCAATGACGAGGCCGTGGCCCTGTCGGTGGGCATGGTGGCCGTGCGCGGGCTGGGCCTAGCGCAGGCCGCGCCGGCGGTCGAAAGCGTGCAGGCCAAGCTGGCCCGGGTCATGCCCGACAGCCTGAAGCATCAGGTGGGCGCGATCGCCGATACGGTGAAGGTCGACCTGCGGCCTGCCGCGAATACGCCGGCAAGCAACGCGGCGCTGATGACACTGACCCGTGCGGCACAGGCGCAACAGCGGGTGAGCATGAGCTACCTCTCGGCGGCGGGTGCGCACACGGAACGTGAATTCCACCCGTACGGTCTGGCCTGGTGGGCCGGCGCCTGGTACACGGTGGGCATGTGCTGCCTGCGCCATGACCTGCGCTCGTTCCGGCTCGACCGCATCGGCGCGGTGAGCCGGCTCGACCGGCCGTTCCGCCGGCCGCCCGGTTTCGACGCGCTGGACCAACTGCTGCGCGGCATTGCCACGATCCCGCACGGTCAACCGATCGAGGTGCTCTTGCGCACCGATCTGCCGACGGCGCGGCGTGCCTTTTCACTGGCGTTCGGCCTGCTCGAACCGGTGGGTGGCGGGGTGCTGCTGCGCACCAGCGCCGATGACCTTGGCTGGTTCGCGCGTCAGCTTGCGAGTTTGTCGTTCGACTTCGAGATACGCAGCCCGACGAAACTTTGCGCCGAACTCGCGCGTTGTGCGAAGCGGCTGCATGCGCTGGCCGGGTCCGGCGGCGATTGAATTCACGCGAATCTGGCGTCGGCGGGTAGCAGACCACACAGGTGGATTCGCCGCCCGGCCAACGCCGACATGCTGCTCGTACTAGGGCACCGGATGCCCCTTGCTGGCCGTCCAGATGGCGTACCAGTCCTCCGCGTCGAGCGTCACATCGAGCGCGGCGACTGCCTCGCGCAGGCCCTCGAGGCGGCCGCTGCCGGTGATCGGATGTGGCCGCGACGGGTGGCGCAGGATCCACGCATAGGCCAGCGTGGCGAGGCTGATGCCGAGCCGGGCGGCGATCGGCGTCATCGCCTCGCCCACGCGTACGGCCTGCGCATCGTCACCGTTGAACAGCCGGCCACCGCCCAGCGGTGACCAGACCATTGGACGCAGGCCCAGCGCCTGCGCCTGGTCCAGCGTGCCGTCGTCCAGCGCATTCATCATCAGCACTGACAACTCGATCTGGTGGGTGGTCAGCGGATGCTGCTGGTGGAGCAGGGCGAACTGGCTGGTGCTGTGGTTGGAGACGCCCCAGTGCGCCACCTTGCCCTCGCGCGTGAGCGCGGCGAACGTCTCGGCCAGCGCCGCCGCGTCCATCAGGTAATCGGGCCGATGGATCAGCAGCAGATCCAGCTGTTCGGTGTGCAGGTTGCGTAGCGACTGTTCCACCTGCGTGCGCACGTAGGCGGCGGAGGTGTCGTAGTGGTTGACCCGGTACGGCCGCTGCGCCGAGCGCAAGCGGATGCCGCACTTGCTCACCAGCTGCATGCGCTGGCGCAGCGCCGGTGCCGTCCGCAGCGCCTCGCCGAACAGCGCCTCGGCGCGGTAGTCACCGTAGATATCCGCATGGTCGAAGCTGGTGATGCCCAGCTCCAGCGCCTGTTCGATCCAGCGCACGCGCGCCGGCACGTCGAGCTTCCACTCGGTCAGCCGCCACAGGCCGGCGACGATGGGCGAGAGTGCGAGCGGTGCGGAGGCGAGCTGGTCAGGCATGGCAGTTCAGGGCAGGGAAGGGGCTGGCAGTGTGCCCAGCGGAACGCGCTGCCACAAGCGAGGCGACACGCTGACCGCGGCCGTCGCGATGCGTCATCGGCGCGGTGGAGGGCCTCAGCGCCGGCGCGCAGGCGTGACGCCGGCGCCGCGGCGTCGACGGTATTCGTCGCGGCCCACGTAGCACGCGGCCACCAGGACGCCCACCGCCAGCAGATACCACGTAATCAGGTAGCCGAGATGGTTGTTGGGAAATTGGATCACGGTGAGGCCGGCTTTCGGCCACGGGGGGCTGTCGGCGGGGCTTGGCAGGGCGGCATCGGCATCGACGAAGTAGGGTGCCACTTCGGCTGCCGGCAGGCTGCGTACCGAGGCGATCGCCGACACATCGCGCGAATACCATTGGCCGGCAGCGGGCCGATTGGGACGCAGAAAGCCGCCTCCGGGCTCTGACAAGCGCAGCAGTCCGGTCAGGCTGACTTCGCCAGGCGGTGGCTGCGCCTGCGCGTACGCCGGGGTGCCCGGCAGGTCAGCGGAAACATAGCCGCGGTTGATCAGCACGATGAAACCTCGATCCGTGCGCAGCGGGGCGATCACCCAGTAACCGTAGCCCTGCTTGCTGGTGCCGTGCACCAGTGTCTGCGCACCGTCGAGAAACTGGCCATGCAGGCGCACATGCAGGTATTGCAGCTGGCCGCGCGCAATCTGCGGCCACTGCGCGGGACCGGGCGCGGTCACCGGCGGTGCGTGTACGCGCGTGGCCACGTCGTGGATGAGGTTGAGCTTCCAGTGCAGGCGGCGCACCTGCCAGTTGCCGAGCAGGATGAATGCCGTGAACAGCGCGGCCGCCAGCAGCAGCCAG
>JAJXTX010000117.1:3026-7852 GCA_021783385.1 Pseudomonadota bacterium | reverse complement strand
GCCACCGCGCCGACCGGAAAATCGAACTGGGCCAGCGCCAGACGCAGCTTTGCCATGACATCCTGCTCCGTAAATGATGAAGGCCGCGACGTATCGCGGCCTTCATCATTTTAGCGCGCGGCGGCTGACTTACTTCATCAGGCGCGCGAGCGTCTTGCCGAGATCCGCGGGCGACTTCACCGTGGTGACACCGGCCTTCTCCAGCGCGGCGAACTTCGCCGCGGCGGTGCCCTTGCCGCCGGAGATGATCGCGCCAGCATGGCCCATGCGCTTGCCGGCCGGAGCCGAGGCGCCGGCGATGAACGACACCACCGGTTTGGTCACGTACTCGCCGATGAACTCGGCGGCGTCTTCCTCGGCGCTGCCGCCGATCTCGCCGACCATGATGATGCCCTCGGTCTGCGGATCGTCCTGGAACAGCTTGAGGCAGTCGATGAAGCTGAGGCCGTTGATCGGATCGCCGCCGATGCCGATGCAGGTGGACTGGCCGAGGCCCTCGTTGGTGGTCTGGAACACCGCCTCGTAGGTCAGCGTGCCGGAACGCGACACGATGCCGACCTTGCCCGGCTGATGGATGTGGCCCGGCATGATGCCGATCTTGCATTCGCCCGGGGTGATGATGCCGGGGCAGTTCGGCCCGATCAGCACGATCTCCGGATGCTGCTGCAGCACGTTCTTGACGCGCAGCATGTCCAGCACCGGAATGCCCTCGGTGATCGCCACGATCACGCGGATGCCGGCGTCGATCGCCTCCAGGATGGAATCGGCCGCGAACGGCGGCGGCACGAAGATCACCGACGCGTCGGCGCCGGTTTCCAGCACCGCCTCATCGACCGAATTGAAAACCGGCAGGCCGATATGCTCGCTGCCGCCCTTGCCCGGGGTGACGCCGCCGACCACCTTGGTGCCGTAGTCGATCGCCTGCTCGGCGTGGAAGGTACCCTGCTGGCCGGTGAAGCCCTGCACGATCACCTTGGTGTTCTTGTTGACCAGAACGCTCATTCGTTTGCTCCTCAGCCCTTGGCCGCAGCCACGGCTTTGCGCGCCGCGTCGTTGAGATCGTCGGCCGGCGTGATCGCCAGACCGGAGTTGGCCAGCAGCTCGCGGCCCTTCTCGACATTGGTGCCCTGCAGGCGCACCACCACCGGAATGGTCAGGCCCACTTCCTTGACCGCGGCGATGATGCCCTCGGCGATCAGGTCGCAGCGCACGATGCCGCCGAAGATGTTGACCAGGATGCAGCGCACCTTGTCCGAGGACAGGATCAGCTTGAACGCCTCGGTGACGCGCTCCTTGGTGGCGCCGCCGCCAACGTCGAGGAAGTTGGCCGGCTCGCCGCCCGCCAGCTTGATCACGTCCATCGTGGCCATCGCCAGACCGGCGCCGTTGACCATGCAGCCGATGCTGCCGTCCATCGTCACGTAGTTGAGGTTGTGCTGCACGGCTGCGGCCTCGGCGGCATCTTCCTGGGTCAGGTCGCGCATGGCGGCCAGATTCGGATGGCGGAACTCGGCGTTGTCGTCGGAGTTGACCTTGCCGTCCAGCGCCGCGAGGTTGCCGTCTTCCAGGATCGCCAGCGGGTTCAGTTCGACCAGCGCCAGATCCTGCTCGTTGAACAGCTTGTACAGGCCCAGCATGATCCTGGTCAGCTGGTTGACCTGCTTGGCCGTAAGGTCCATCGCGAAACCAAGCTGGCGGCACTGGTACGGCTGCAGCCCCTCGACGAAGTCGATCACGATGGTGTGGATGTCCTCGGGCGTGTCCTTGGCGACCTGCTCGATATCCACGCCGCCGTGCTTGGAGGCGATGAACGAGACCGACTTGCTGTCGCGGTCGACCAGGATCGACAGGTACAGCTCGCGCGCAATATTGGTGGCGTCGGTGACCAGCACCAGGTTCACCGGCAGCGCGCGGCCGGCGGACTGGTAGGTCTCCATGTGCGTGCCAAGCATGCCCTTGGCAGCGGCGCGCACCTCATCGAAGCTGCGGCAGAATTTGACGCCGCCAGCCTTGCCGCGGCCACCGGCGTGGATCTGCGCCTTGACCATCCACTGCGACCCCCCAAGATGCTTGGCGGCATCAACGGCAGCGTCGGGGGAATTGGCAACCTTGCCCGGCGGCACGGCGATGCCGTACTGGGCGAACAGCTCTTTGGCCTGGTACTCGTGGAAATTCATTCGATACCTCGGGCGAACGGAAAAACATGGCGGCCGCACGCACAGGGGCCGCGTGGGTCAGGAAGGTCGCACGGCGCAGTCACGCACGCCGGCGTGCGCGGCGACAGCCTTGCATGCAGGCACAAATCACGCCGTGTGGCCGCCCATTTTCGCGGAAGCGGCCGGCAATGGAAAGGGCGGCGTGGTTTGAGGCCTTTCGCGCGGCCAGCAGCGTGGACCGATCCGCGCCCCTATACTCGCGCGTAGCCCCATGGAGTGCCCGCCACGTGTCCAGCTCGCTGCCTCTGTCTGCGCCCCGTGCGAGTGCCGCGACGACCCGCCACGAACTGACTTTCCTCAACGTGTTCCGGCTGGTGCAGTCGCTGGTCTACCTCGCCCTCGCCTACAGCCCGTCGGCGCTGGGCTGGCCTGCGCTGGGCATGCCCGGCTTCGCGCGCAGCGTGACCTCGGTGTACCTGGTGTGCGCCCTGGTGCTGCTGCTGTTCAACCGCCGCAGTATGGCGCACGCGGTAATGGCCGTAGCGGTGGGGCTGGTGCTGGACATCGCGGCAGCAGTGCTGGCGATCACCGCCATGCACGAGGAGCGCATCGGTATCGCGATGATGCTGGCGGTGAACCTGAGCGCCGGCGCGCTGGTGCTGCCGCTGCGGCTGTCCAGCTTCTTTGCCGCGCTGGCCACGCTGGGCATGCTCGGGCACACGTTTTTCGGCATTCCTGCCAACAGCAGCCCCGGCGACCGCGACCTGCTGGAAGCGGCCCTGTTCGGGCTGGCCTACTTCGCCAGCACCACGCTGTGCCACGTGCTGGGGCGCCAGCTGCGCGCCACCGAGGCGCTGGCCGAACAGCGCAGCACCGACCTGGCCAACCTGTCGCAGGTGAACGAGCTGATCATCCGCCGCATGAAAACCGGCGTGCTGCTGGTGGACGACGCCAACCGCATCCACCAGATCAACGAGTCGGCCTGGATGCTGCTGGGCAATCCCGGCGCCGACGAGCGCGACCTTGGCCAGCTGGCGCCCGAGCTGTCGCGTCGGCTCTATCACTGGATGACCTCCGGCAAGCTGGATGAAACCGCCACCCAGCTCGCCGACGGCGTGCCCGAGGTGGTGCCGCGCTTCACCCGGCTGGCGCCAAACGACGACTCGCATGTCTTGATCTTCCTCGATGACACCTCGCTGCTGTCGCGCCGCGCGGAGGAACTCACGCTGACCTCGCTGGGCCGGCTGTCAGCCTCGATTGCCCACGAGATCCGCAATCCGCTGGCGGCGATCCGCTACTCGGCACAGCTGCTGGCCGAGTCGAAAAGCATGGACAGCACCGACCAGCGCATGGTCGAGATCATCAACAATCACTGCATCCGTCTGAACGAGATCATCGAGAACATCCTGCAGCTGTCGCGACGCGAGCGCTCGCGGCCGGAGACGCTGGACCTGGGCAACTGGGCACAGGATTTCGTGGCCGAATACTGCGAGGGCAACGACCTCGGCGCCGATTCGCTGCGGGTGATTGCCAGCAGCGGCGCGCCGGTGGCGGCGGTGGCCGATCCGCAACAGCTGCAGCAGGTGGTGTGGAACCTGGTGCAGAACGCGCTGCGCTACGGCCGCCTGCCCGGCGAGCCGGCGCGCGTGATGGTGGTGACCCGGCAGGGCGAGCACGGCGTGCCGATACTCGAAGTGATCGACCGCGGCCCCGGCATCGTGCCGAAGGTGGCAGCGCAAATCTTTGAACCGTTCTACACCACCCATGAATACGGCACCGGGCTGGGCCTGTACCTCGCCCGGCAGATGGCCGAAGCGAACCAGGCCGCGCTGGAGTATGTGCGCGTGGCCGGCGGCGGCAGCTGCTTCCGGCTGATCCTCACCCCGGCCCATCGCAGCAAGGCGATCAGCGAGGATGCCGCGACGAGCTGACGCGCTCGCGCAGGCGCCCCTCAGGTCGAGCGCACGATCAGCGTGACCGGCAGCGTCTCCGAGCACGTCGGCTCATCGCGGATCAGCGCCAGCACCTTGCGCGCCAGCAGGATGCCCCCCTCCTGCCAGTCCTGCCGCACCGAGCTGAGCGGCGGCAGAAAGCTGGCGCAGATCGGCATATCGTCGTAACCGACCACCGATACGTCGCCGGGCACCGAGCGTCCCAGTTCCAGCGTGGCGCGGATCGCGCCCATCGCCAGCAGGTCGCTGCAGGCAAAGATGGCGTCAAAACCGACCTTGCGCGCATGCAGTGAGTGCACCGCATCCATGCCCGAGTCGGGCGTGAATTCGTCACGCCGCATCAGCAGCGGCTTGATGCCGTGCTTGGCCAGCGCATCGACGAAACCATTCAGCCGCTCGAAGATCTCCGGGTGGCTGGGATTGCCGATGAACACCGGATGCTGCCGGCCGAGCGCGATGAAATGATCGGCCACCGCAGCGCCGCCGGCGCGGTTGTCGCCCCCCACCACCACATGCGCGTCGCCCTGCCCGTGGGCGCCCCATACCACCATCGGCAGACCCAGCTTGTCGAAACGGCGCACGGCGTCCTGATGCACGCCCTGGCCGAGCAGGATCAGTCCGTCGGCGGCCTGCACCGCCGCCGCCGTGGCGCCATGCCGGGTGGTCAGCAGAATGCTGTAGCCGGCAGCGGTCAGCTCCTGCGAGATGCCGCCGAGCA
>JAJXTX010000117.1:0-2926 GCA_021783385.1 Pseudomonadota bacterium | reverse complement strand
GCCGGCTTCGCCCAGGACGAGAGCCTGTTTGCGCTGGCCAATGGCGTACTCGGGGTACGCGGCGGCCTGGAAGAGGACCCGAGCGCCAGCCAGGGCACTTTTCTGGCAGGCGTGTGGGAGCGCTCGCCGATCGACTATCACGAGCGCTTCTCCGGCTTCGCGCGCAGCACCGATACCCGCGTGCCGGTGGCGGATGCCACGCGCATCCTGCTGCAGCTGGGCGACATTCCGGTTCATTTGAGCGAAGGCGCCTGGCTGACCTTCGAACGCGCGCTGGATCTGCGCAGCGGCAGCTATCAGCGCACGCTGCACTGGCGTGCTCCCACCGGCGCCACGCTGGAGATCGCCGCCGAACGCATCGTCGCGTTCGACCAGCCTGGCCTGCTGGCGATCCGCTATCGGGTGCGCTCGCTCAACTACAGCGGCCCGATCACCCTCACGTCGGCGATCGACACCTCGCGCGGTGCCATCGCCCAGGGCGACGACCCGCGCATCGGCGCGCACCTGCATGGCGGCCTGCGCCTGCTCGACGCCGCCGCCGACGAACCGCTCGCCTGGGTCGCCCAGCAGACCACCCACAGCGGCATCCGGCTGGTCTGCGGGCAGCGCCACCGGCTGCCCGGCGACGGCGGCCTGCGCCCGCACGGCGCGCATCGCTCGAGCCACGGGGTATCGCAGCGATTTGTCGGCACGCTCATCCCCGGCGCAGAAGTGGTGCTTGAAAAATACGTGGCCTATGCGTGGTCGTCGGCTCACGCGGTCGCCACCACCGACGCGCTGCTGGATGACGTCGAGAAGATCCTGGACCAGGCCTTGCGCGCCGGTTATGCGCAGCTGCTGGCCAGCCAGGCGCGCACGCTCGAACCGTTCTGGCGCGCGGCCGATCTGGCCGTCAGCGATGCCGGCGTCGAGCAGGCGCTGCGCTTCAACCTGTTTCACCTGTTCCAGTCCAGCAGTCGGGACGGCAGCAGCAGCACGGCGGCGAAGGGGCTGACCGGCGAAGGTTACGAAGGCCACTACTTCTGGGACGCCGAGGCCTTCATGCTGCCGGCGCTGGTGACCACCGCGCCGGAACTGGCGCGCAGCATGCTGACCTACCGCTACCGCACGCTGGAACAGGCGCGCCTGCATGCACGCGAAATGGATCACCCGCGCGGCGCGCTGTATCCGTGGCGCACGATCAGCGGCGACGAGTGTTCGGCCTATTTCCCGAGCGGCTCGGCGCAGTACCACATCAACGCGGCGATCGCCTGGGCGATCCGGCTGTACGTGGATGCCAGCGGCGACCAGGCGTTCCTGCTGACGCAGGGCGCGGAGATGCTGTTCGAAACGGCGCGCATCTGGCTGCAGATCGGCCACTTCAGCGCGCGTCGCGGCGGCGCGTTCTGCATCCACGAAGTGACCGGCCCGGACGAGTATTCGGCGCTGGTCGACAACAACCACTACACCAACCGGATGGCGCAGCGGCATCTGCGCGATGCGGCCGCGGTGGCCGCATGGATGGCCGCCGAGCATCCGGCCGAACATGCCGCACTGGCCGCGCGCATCGGGCTGCAGGCGGACGAGGCCGGCGAGTGGCTGCGCGCCGCGCAGGCGATGTATCTGCCGGTCGATGCCGCGCTGGATATTTTCCCGCAGGACGACGGCTTCCTCGACAAGCCGCGCCTGCCGGCGCCGGCGCTCACCCACCAGGATGGCAAGCAGCCGCTGCTGCTGCGCATGCATCCGCTGAGCATCTATCGCCATCAGGTATGCAAGCAGGCCGACACGCTGCTGGCACTGGTGCTGGCCGGCGAGCAGGTCGATGCGGCGATGAAGCGGCGCAACTTCGACTACTACGAAGGCGTCACCGTCCACGACTCCACGCTGTCGGCCTCGACCTTCGCGGTGCTCGCCGCCGAAGTGGGCCATGCCGACAAGGCCTACCGCTACTTTCTCGACACCTTGCGCGTCGACCTGGACGACCTGCACGGCAACGCCGCGCACGGTGTGCACATGGCGGCCATGGCCGGCAGCTGGCTGGCGCTGAGCTGGGGCTTCGGCGGCCTGCGCGTGCAGGCCGGCCAGCCCGCGCTGGCACCGCGCCTGCCGCAGGCATGGAGCAGCTACCGCTTCGGGCTGCGCTGGCGTGGCGCCCAGCTGCGGGTGCAGGTGGATGGCGACGGCGTGCTGTACACGCTCACCGACGGCGACACCCTCGCATTCGTGCACGCGGGCACGGCGCAGCAGCTGCAGTCAGGGCAATCGCTGCGGCTGCCGCATGCCGATGCACCGGCCACCGCACACGCGCTGCGGCGTCCGCTGAAAGCCGTGATCTTCGATCTGGACGGCGTGATCGCGGATACCGCGGTGGTGCATCACGCAGCGTGGAAGCAGCTGGCCGACGAGATCGGCGTGCCGTTTGACGACGCCGTCGGCGAACGCCTGAAAGGTGTCGACCGGCGCGCGTCGCTGGAGATCGTGCTGGAAGGCGCCGCACGCGACTACTCGGAGGCCGAAAAACAGAGCCTGGCGGCACGCAAGAACGACTACTACCGCCAGCAGATCGAACGCTTCGGGCCGCAGCATCTGCTGCCGGGGGCGCGCGCCGCGATCGAGTCGGCGCGTCGCGCCGGGCTGAAGGTCGGCCTGGCGTCGGCCAGCCGCAATGCACCGCTGTTGCTGCAGCGGTTGGGCATCGCCGCGCTGTTCGATCACGTCGTCGATGCGAACCGGATCAGCCGTTCCAAGCCCGATCCGGAAATCTTTCTGGCGGCGGCCAGCGCGCTCGGCGTGGCGCCGGGCGAATGCCTTGGCGTGGAAGACGCTGCAGCTGGCATCGCCAGCATTCATGCCGCGGGGATGGCGGCGGTGGGAATCGGTCATGCGCAGGCACTGGCCGAGGCGGAAGTGGTGCTGCCGAGCGTCGCGGCGCTGGACTTGGGCA